>CBIMFG010000939.1:0-2976 GCA_966243125.1 uncultured Niastella sp. | reverse complement strand
ATATGAGCAAAGCCGCGTTGTCATTATTATTAGTGTTTATCACCGTTATACAGGCTAACAACCTGATTCCCTGGAACGCTTCCCGCAAACTTACCTGGAGCGATTTCAAAGGCAGTCCCGACCCGCATTCCTCCAACGCCGCCCTTACCAGCAGTAATATTAATATCGAATACGGCTACGACGAAAAAGGATTCCAATATAACATTTCCTGCAATTTCGATAAAAACCGCTCGTGGGTGCGCATTAAAAACAATGAGGTACTGGCCCATGAACAAGGCCATTTTGATATTGCAGAAATAAATGCACGCAAACTGAACAGGCTTATGAAGGCGTATCACTTCAACGCCAAAACCGCCCAAAGCGATCTTAACAAGCTGTATGAAGATGCCATGAAACAGCACCGCCTTCAACAAACCCAATACGATCAGGAAACAGATTACTCGCGCAATAAACCCCGCCAGGAAGAATGGTTAATAAAAATCGAGCAGCAGTTAAAGGAAACGGCGCCTTTTGCTGATTACCACCATTAAAAATTAACGGAAGAGTCTTTCCGGAGCGGGATCTGCTGGCCGAACAGTGTATTGAACAACAGGGGAAACTGGTTTACATTGGTAACACTATCGTACCACAGATGATAATCCCTGTTGGGTAAATAAACAGCATTGAAATTAGTGAAGCCAAAAAATTTACCGTCAGAACCAAACACATCGCGGTACCCATGATCGCTCATTACCATAATCACTGCTTTGCCCTGGGTAGCTGCAAACAATTGATCCAGGAATGTCATCATGCGCTTATTGGTATACACCAGGTATTGCAGGTACAAATTATCTATCCCGGATTGTTTATGGCCTTTTACCGCTTTGTAAGTATTCGTGAGTTGACCGGTGCTGTCGTACATAAAGGGTTTGTGCGTCATCATCAAATGCAGGTACGTAAACGAAGGTTATTGCTTTCCGGTGGTGGCTAACACGTCTTCCATTTGATTGTTGTAGGTAGTTGCCAATCTTTTATTGAACCAGTTGGTGAGGAGACTTAGATCAATATAATCCTGCGGGTCGGCATAAATGATGCGGCCAATGGTACGGGCATACATCATTCTGAAAGTGATCAGCTCTATATCCCTGGGTATCATGGTGAAATGATAATTAGCATCGATACCACCAAACGTAAAGGGCGAATAATTATGAATGGAATAGTTGAACTGTTTAAAGTACTCCACCACAGCATTCTGATCGATCAACCGGATCATATTGCCATACGTCTTGCCAACACTGGGCACCAGTTCTGTTGAATCGAGGTACCGCATGTTGAGCATTGATGCCATGGAATAAGCGGTGGCCGGATAGTTACTGCTGGGATTGGCATTTATATGAAAGCCTTTCTTTTTAAGAAAAGATTCGAAAACGTGGTTGTCGTAATGGTAATATTCCTGCAGGCCTGCCGAGCCCAGGTATTCATCCAGCAGGATCAAATATACATCGGGTTTAGCCAGGGTATCGGCCAGTGGTTGTACGGCTGCCACTGCTGGCTTTGGTTGCTTTGGTGGCGCCTTCCAAAGCATTTCACAGGCATCAAACAGCGCCAGTATTAAAAACAGTCCGCTAAAAAAACGGGTTAGTTTTGTTGGTGAGGTTTTATACCTGAACAACCCTATAAACGTTCCAACGCACACCAATGCCATTACAGGCAATAAGCGGGGAAATAACGACCATTTAAAAAGCGGCCGGTAGCCAGCCAATGCATCCTGAATGGCGCAAAAGAACAGATAACAAAAGAACAGTACGGTTACCAGCAAAGCGGCCTTGTGTGCGTCGCGGTACATTCTTCTTGATAGAAAGAACAATACCCACGCTACTGCGCTCAGTTCAACTATCAGCAACAGCACCGATGACATTCTTATATAGCCCACAAACTCAGCATACTGATGCAAGACAAAAAACAAGATCAGCCACTGAAAATAATAAGGGGCTTTCAGAATTTGTTGAAGCAGCTTTTGCATACGTCAATTAGAACAAACCGTACAGCTGGGAATCTATTTTGCGAATGATCTCACCCAGGTGTTCATCATTCTCGGGAAACTTGTTTTTATCGATGTCTATTACCAGCAGGGGACCTTCTTTGTAGCCATCGATCCATTTATTGTAGAAATCGTTGAGGCGTTTCAGGTAATCGAGCCGGATATTCTCTTCGTATTCACGGCCACGTTTTTGTATTTGTGCCACCAGCGTAGGCACCGATGCTTTCAGGTAAATAAGCAGATCGGGTGGTTGCACCATTGTTTTTAATGTTTCGAAAAACATAAAGTAGTTATCGAAATCGCGCTTGCTCATTAACCCCATTTCATGCAGGTTGGGCGCGAAGATGTAAGCATCTTCATAAATAGTGCGGTCCTGCACAATGGTTTCGGTACCGCGATGAATATCGTTCAGTTGTCTGAGGCGGCTGTTGAGGAAATAGATCTGCAGGTTAAAACTCCACCTGGGCATATCATCATAAAAATCGAAGAGGTATGGGTTATGGTCTACATCTTCAAACTGGGGTATCCAGCGATAATGTTTACTGAGGAGCTCGGTGAGCGTAGTTTTACCCGCACCGATATTGCCCGCTACAGCAATATGCTTCGGTTTCTTTGTTTTTGCCATTATTATAGAGTTCTATCCCGTTTTGTCCCCATTTGTGAGGACAATCAAAAATTTAAGATATTAATTCTTTCCGGTTTTAAGCCTGTTGCCCGATCTTTTTTAATAATAATTCAACCCAATGGCTTCGCGAACCACTTGCATGGTAGCCTGTGCGCTTACCCGGGCCTTTTCAGCGCCCTGGATCATCACTTTCTTTAAATAGTCGGTATCCTGCTGAATGGCTTCGGCTTTTTCGCGTATAGGAGCTATAAAACGTACCAAGTCTTCGGCCAGTTGCTTTTTCAAATCACCATACATGATGGTACATGCGGTATAGTCTTCTTCAAACTAC
>CBIMFG010000938.1:0-2981 GCA_966243125.1 uncultured Niastella sp. | reverse complement strand
CTGGTGCTGAACACCATCACCAAGAATAAATACGCTACAAAAGACGAAATTGCTGCAATCGACAAACGCGTGAATGACAGGGTAGCGGCTGCTGTGAAATTCGCAGAAGAGTCGCCATTCCCAACAGAAGATGAAGTGTTGAAAGACATCGTGATGACACCTGATTATCCGTTTATTGTCGATTAAAACTTGCTTTTCCCTAAATAAACAACATTGTCAACTAAAACATGTATTATTCATGGCTACTGAAGTAAAAGAAGTGCCTGAACAACCAGTAGAAAAATCAACCGAAGAAAGAGTGGTGGATTCGGCCCGCGATTTTTGGGGTAAGAACAACAAAGTTATTACCTACGCATTGGCTGGCCTGGTGGTGATTGTAGGCGGTTATTTTGCATATACCCAATTCTATAAAAAACCTGCTGAAGCAAAAGCTGCAGAAGCCATCTGGAAAGCGGAAGACTATTACAGACTGGATTCTTTCAAACTGGCTTTGGAAGGTGATGGACAGAATGGTGGCTTTTTGAAAGCTATCAAAAACCACAGCGGAACAAAAGCCGGTAACCTGGCTCAGTTTTATGCCGGTTCCTGCTATATGCAACTGGGCGATTACAACAATGCTATTAAATACCTGAAAGATTTTTCTACCAACCAGGTTGAAGTAGAAGTACGCGCTACCGGTTTACTCGGTGATGCTTATTCTGAACTGGGTAAGAAAGAAGAAGCTGTTGGTTATTATAAAAAGGCTGGTAACCTGTTCGATAAGGATGATATCAATTCACCCGAATACCTGTTCCGCGCAGCTATGCTGTATCAGGACATGGGCAAGAACAAAGATGCAATTGAACTGTTGCACCAGATCAAGGATAAATATCCAACTAGTCAAAGAGCTTTTGAGGTAGATAAGTACTTAGGTAAATTAGGTGATTTGAACTAATTGTTACAAGTTGCAGGTTACAGGTTGCAGGGAACTAAATACAAATAGTAAAGCTGCATTGAGAGATCCCTGAAACCTGAAACTTGAAACCTGAAACCAAGTTTATGGCTGAAGTAAGCAATAGTAAATTATTACAGATAGACGCAGGCATTCATGAGAATGCCTGTGTTGTTATTGTACGCACCGAATGGAACGCCGCTATTTTAGATGAGCTGGAAAAAGGCTGTTTCACCATATTTAAACGCGAAGGCGTTAAAGATGTAAAGGTGATCACCGTTCCCGGCGCTTTTGAAATTCCATTTGGTATAAAAAGTTATTGGGACGCGAATAAATACAAAGATGACCGTCCGCACGCTTTTATTGCCCTGGGCTGCGTACTCCGTGGCGACACCCCGCACTTTGATTATGTATGCCAGGGTGTAACCAATGGCGTTACACAATTGAACCTAACCTTACCCGTACCTGTTATTTTTGGCGTATTAACTGTTGATACCGATCAACAGGCTCAGGAACGCCTTGGTGGTAAACACGGACATAAAGGCGAAGAAGCCGCCATCACTGCGCTGAAAATGATCTCATTGACGGAATCGTTTAAAAACCATTAACAGGATTAAAGGGGAGTTGCCATGAAGGTTCAATTATTTATACCCTGCTTCGTTGATCAGTTATTTCCAACAACAGCCTTTAATATGGTAAAAGTGCTGGAAAAAGCAGGATGTACAGTAACTTATAATACCAATCAAACCTGCTGCGGGCAGCCCGCCTACAACGCCGGTTTTTGGGATGATTCCCGCGAAGTGTGTTCCAAATTCATAAAAGATTTTAGTGGCTCCAGTACCGATTACGTAGTAGCACCCAGTGCCAGCTGCGTTGGTTTTGTGCGGAATTACTATACCACGTTGTTTGAAAATACTTCGCAAATGAAGGACGTAAAGCAACTACAGGCTCGCACCTTCGAATTCACCGATTTTATGGTGAACGTATTAAAAGTTGAAGATGTAGGCGCCAGTTTATATACCACGGCCACTTACCACGACTCCTGCGCCGGTTTGCGCGAATGCAAGATCAAACAGGAGCCGCGTAAATTGTTATCGAATGTAAAAGGACTGCAACTGGTTGAAATGAACGACGTCGAAACCTGTTGCGGTTTTGGCGGAACTTTCGCCGTTAAATTCGATCCTATTTCTGTGAGTATGGCCGATCAAAAAAGCAACAACGCCAAAGCCACCGGTGCAGAATGCATCATCTCAACCGACCTCTCTTGTCTGATGCACATCGACGGGGTGGTTCGTAAAAAAGAGATGGGTATGCAAACCATGCATATTGCCGATGTACTGGCCAGTGGGTGGTGATAAAGTTTTTTAGTTCTTAGTTCTAAGTTCAAAGTTCTTTTGTATTCGCTTACGTCTGCCAACTGGCGGAGAGAAAACGGTTCAGGTTACAAGAAGGCAAGTTACAGGGGAAAACATTCAGGCATTCTTTGCAACCTGTAACATGAAACCTGTAACAGTTGATTAAGAATTTAATAGCTACTATTCTTTTACTAATTAAACTTAGTATTATGGGCATCGCAGATAAACTATTTCAACAAAGAAAAGAGAAAGCAGAAGCTAACCTGAAAGCCGGTAACGACTTTTTGGAAGCCAATAAACAAAAACCCGGCGTAGTGGCACTGGCCAGCGGGTTGCAATATGAAGTAATTACCGAAGGCGCCGGGGCCAAACCAGGCGCTACCAGCAATGTAACTTGTCATTACCACGGTACGCTCATTGATGGCACTGTGTTCGACAGTTCAGTACGTCGCGGCCAGCCAGCTACCTTCCCCTTAAACCGGGTTATCAAGGGCTGGACGGAAGGGCTGCAGCTAATGCCAACCGGTAGCAAATGGCGCTTCTTTATTCCACCACATTTGGGTTACGGTGAGCAACAGGTGAGCGCACAAATTGGGCCTAACAGCACATTGGTGTTTGAGGTGGAGTTGATAAGTCTTAGCTAGGATATAAAATATTAGATATAAAAGAGCCACGGTCATCATTAGCTAAGTAAG
>CBIMFG010000937.1:0-2984 GCA_966243125.1 uncultured Niastella sp. | reverse complement strand
CTGTTGATTCCGGAGGAAGTTACCGCATCGGTTTCAACGCCGGCGGAACATATCCCACCGGCGAAGGTTCCCGATTAAATTTATATGCAGATTTATTTCGCCAGAACAGAAATAACCTGGTGCAATTTGGCGCCCTTATGACGTTTGATCTACTGGATGAAAACCTCGCGCTCACTGGTGGGTTGGTGTACCGCTGGGACGATGCGCTTGTGCCCATGATAAACATGGAATACAGAAACCTGTTTATTGGCTTAAGTTATGACGCCAATGTAAACAACAGACTGGTGATTGCGGGCCGGTCAAAAAATGTATTCGAGCTCATGCTCTCCTACAAAGGCTTTTTGAAGATCCTTGACCCGCAATCCCGTTGTCCGGAAAAACTCTCGCCCACGCAATTATTTTGATACAATAACAAAATGATATTTCCCCGATCCGGTTTTTATCACCACATTCTGGTCATCGGAGTTTACCTGAAAACCTTTTTGGGCTGAAAGGGCAATGCCGCTTTCTGTAATGGTGCTTTCTGCTGTAGCCGGTAAATAAATATCGGCAGTGGTATTAGCCGGTATTTCTACATCCAGCGTTAGCTCATTGCCATTGGTTGACCAGCCGCTGCTTACGGTTCCATAATACGTTTGCAGCGTAGCAGCTGCGTTGGTTAAGCCGCCACCGGGGCGTGGTTGTATTTTTATGTGTTTGTAACCAGGTCCATCTTCATACGTATCAAGCCCGCAAATAACCCGGTACATCCAGTCGCCAATAGCGCCATAGGCGTAATGGTTGAATGAGTTCATGTGCGCGTTTTGAAAGGTGCTGTCGGGTTTTTGACCATCCCAGCGTTCCCAAATAGTAGTGGCGCCCATTTTAACGGGATACAGCCATGATGGATAACTTTCCTGCAGGAGTAACGTGTAAGCTACATCGGTATACCCAAACCGGTTCAATACATGACACAGATACGGTGTGCCCAGGAAACCGGTGGTTAAATGATTTCTATAGTCTTTGATGTTCTCTACCAGGCGGGCGGCTGCCGGTGCGCGTAAAGCTTCGGGCAGCATATCAAACTGCAGGGCCAGCACGTAGGCGGTTTGTGTGCTTGATAGCAGGCGGCCATTAGGCGTGAGGTATTCATTTACAAAGGCCGCTTTTATTTTTTGTAACAGCGCCTCGTAAGTGGTTACATCTTCGGTTTTTCCCAGTTGTTTGGCCGCATTGATCAGCAACTGGGTGGAGTGTGCATAGAAACACTGGGCTATTAAATACTTGTCGGTAACGGCGGATTTGCCGTCATTGTCGTCATTAGGCCGGTAAAAAAGCCAGTCGCCAAAATGGAAACCGGTTTGCCACAGGTCGTTCCTGCTTTGGGCCTGCATATAACCTACCCAGGCCTTCATGCTGCTGTATTGATCTTCCAGTATGCGTTTATCACCATAGGCCAGGTACATGTTCCAGGGCAGTATGGTACATACATCGGCCCAGCCGGCTGATGCACTTGAATTGGGCCCCAATACATTGGGTATTACATGCGGCACCGCGCCATCGGCTCTTTGATCGGCCGCCACATCGTGCAGCCATTTGGCAAAGAAATTATTTACGCCAAAATTAAACGCAGCGGTGCGGGAGAATGCCTGTGCATCGCCTGTCCAGCCGAGGCGTTCATCGCGTTGCGGACAATCAGTAGGCACATCCAGGAAATTGCCGCGTTGTCCCCATTGAATATTATGTTGTAATTGATTCAGCAATGGGTGTGAGCAGGTGAAGGCGCCGGTGGGTTGCATATCTGAATACAGGGCAACTGCCGTAAAATTATCGGGGTTTATTTCTCCGGGATACCCTTCTACCTGAATGTACCGGAAGCCAAACCACGAGAAATGCGGCTCCAGCGTTCTTTCTTCTTTTCCATCTAATATGTAGGTGGCTTTTGCTTTGGCAACGCGTAAATTCTCGGTGTAGAAGTTGCCGTATTTATCCAACACTTCCGCGTGTTTTATTATTATAGAATCGCCGCTCTTGCCTTTTGCTTTTACCATTACCCAGCCAACGAGGTTTTGTCCAAAGTCGAGCACCGTTTTACCATTGGGTGTGGTGAAGACTTTTATGGGTTTGAAGGTCTCGTGTTTTTTTACCGGTTCATTATAAGTAGGGATCAATACTTCTTTTGAAAACTCACCTGTTTGCACGCCACTCCAATTTGCTTCGTTAAAAGCGGCATTGGCCCAACCGGTCTTTTCAGCACGGGTATCAACTGTTTCGCCATGGTATATTTCGTCATAACGGATAGGGCCGGTGGATGATTTCCAGGTGCCATCTGTTATCAGGTTTTGGGTGGAACCATCGGTAAACGTGATGGCTATTTGCACCAGCAGGGCGGCATCGCTGCCATAGGAATTGTGGTTGCCATTCCAGGCCAGGTAGCTGCGGTACCAGCCATTGCCCACGGTAACGCCAATGGCGTTGGGGCCAGCTGCCAGTAACGGTGTAACATCATACACCTGGTATTGCAGGCGTTTGTTATAACTCGTCCAACCGGGTGTAAGGTAAGCATCCCCCACCCGTTGCCCGTTTATTTGCGCTTCATACAAACCATGCGCTGTAATATAAGCGGTGGCTGTGCGTATTTTTTTAGGTAATGAAAACGTTTTACGATACAGGATGGCCGGGCGTTTTACTGAATCTTCGGTAAAGCCGGGTGTAATCCATTGGGCTTTCCAATCTGCGGGTGTAGAGAGGGCCGTTTGAAAAGTTGCGGGGGCGCTCCAGGCTGTTGCTTTGCCGGCGGTATCCCAAACGCGCACCTGCCAGCTGTATTTAGTGGCGGGTTGCAGGGGATTGCCGGTATAAGGCACCTGTACAGATTGTGAGGAGTTGATCTTGCCGCTGTTCCATACAGCAGTTTTGCCAGTGGTTACTTTTATTTCCCACGCAGCTTGTTGTATGTTGCGCTGTGGGCCCGAAAGCTGCCAGCTAAAACGCGGCGCCGTACC
>CBIMFG010000936.1:0-2984 GCA_966243125.1 uncultured Niastella sp. | reverse complement strand
GCGCTTGGTGTATTTTTCTTTGGGCCAATAGACTTTGTTGAGGTTGCTGAATTTTAATGAATGCCCGTTGATGTTTCTTTCCTGTTGTTTTTCACCAGGGTTTAATAAGGTTTTACGTTCAGCGGCTGAGCGGCGGGTTATTATTTTTTCTTTATGCAGAATAGATTCGGGCACTGCTTTTTTAGTTGGTTTTGCTATTTCGGCTTTCACCTCACTTGCTTTTTTATCAATGCGCATGCCTTCAAACGAAGGATGGCGCATAACGCCATCGCTGGTGATCTCAGCAAAAGCCACTTCGCAAACCAGCACAGGCTTTAACCAGGTTGCTGTCGCTTTTGGCGGATTGGGGCGGAACCGGGAGGGCTTGTTATAATCGGGTTCTATTTCAAACGGACAATTTTTACGCACCAGTGGTTTAAACTGATCCATCATAGCACGCTGGTCTTTATCGGTGAAACCAGTACCTATTTTACCGGTGTAATGCAATTCACCATTTTCAAAAACACCTACCAGCAGCGAACTGAATAATTTTGAAGAACCTTCATTGCGGGTATAGCCACCAATCACTACTTCCTGTCGCCTGGCGATCTTTATCTTCAGCCAGTCTCTTGTGCGAACACCCGGCATATATACGCTGTCAGTCTTTTTAGCAATAATGCCTTCCATGTTCATTTCTTTGGCAATATTGTAAAAGGTAGTACCCGGCGCATTAAAGGATTGGCTGAGCTGTACCGTTGGGTGTTGTGGCAGCATTTTCTTCAGCATCTCTCTGCGTTGTTGTAAAGGCAGGTCTATCAACAAATAACCATCCAGCCATAACAGGTCAAATACATAATACAACAGTTCGCCATCTGCTTCGCTGCGCCAGTTTTGCAGATCGCCAAAGCTGGAAACGCCTTCTTTATTGGAGATAATGATCTCCCCATCCAACACTGCATTGAGATTCAATTTTTCCAAAGCAGCGGTGATGGGATAAAATTTTTCGTTGAACGATTTATTGTTGCGCGAAATAACCGACACCTTTTTACCGTGACAATGGGCAACGGCGCGGTAGCCATCCCATTTTACTTCAAACAACCAGTTATCGGCATCAAAAGGTTTATCAACCAGGGTGGCCAGCATGGGGGAGAACCCTTTGGGGAAGGGCGCCTTTACGCCTGCATTACTGGTGACAGCGGTTTTGCGCCGCCGCGCAGCTGTGGTGGTTTGCTTTTTTTGTGAAGTAACTGCCATGCTCTATAAGAATAATTTTTATGCCACCCCGCGGGCATGGTTTTTTAGCGGCTATGGTATGCCTTCGTCGGTGGTAGCCCATATGGATTATTTCGAAAAATCATCTACCCTGAGGATCATTTATACCTCCGGGGCAATTTATGATTACTTAAAAGTGCCGGCTGCTGTTTATGAGGCTATGAAGAAGGCCAGGTCGAAGGGAACTTATTTGAATAAGGTTATTAAGAACAGGTTTGAGTATAAGAAGGTTGCATGAAGGGTTAACCAGTTGACCAGTTAACCAGTTGACCAGTTGACCGGTTTCGCGGCAATGCAATTACTTACAAACTCAAGAACTTTCTACAACCAGTTTTTCCCTGATCTTGTATTCCTCCATATCAATGAGCGACATATACTTCCTGATCAGTTCTTCGTCGTATTCCTGCAGGTGATTCACCTGGTTTAGGGTAACCCGTTGTTTTTCCAGCAGCTCCAGGTAAATGAGTTGAAAGTTTCGTAGCGCCATTTCTGGATTGTTGGCCGATGAATCCAATTGCTCCGTTAGTAATTTCAGATCTATTTTCAATCGTTCGTGCAGGTTCTTCAGGTGTTCGCTTACGTTCTTTCCCTCATTGGCTTTTTCTTCCAAAAATTCAATGGAACATTTGGCGATCTTTTTTTGGATGTTCAACTCCTGAATATGCCCGGGTATATTATTGCGGGCACCTGTTGGTTTTAGTGTCC
Organism: uncultured Niastella sp.; assembly: GCA_966243125.1. Lineage (GTDB taxonomy): Bacteria > Bacteroidota > Bacteroidia > Chitinophagales > Chitinophagaceae > Niastella. The sequence goes on along the minus strand of CBIMFG010000936.1, from coordinate 1,028 downwards.
TGATGAGCCAGGGCAGGGTAAGTCCCTGAAATACCAGTGTAACCAGAATTACAATAAACGTTATAAACAAAATGAGGTTGCGATAGGGGAATGCCTGGTTGTTGCTTCCAAGCAATGGTATGGACAGTGCCGCTGCCAATGATACCACCCCGCGCATGCCGGCCCAGCCAATAATAAATGGATTTCGCCAACCAGGATTGTTTTCAGCCACCGTAATAAACCGGCTCATAAAAACGGTAAACACCGAGGCGCCCTGCGTGCAAAGCAGCCGGCAAATGATCAGGGCCAGCGAAACGATCAATCCATAACCAATGGCGCTGCCTATACTTATATCGCCCAACTGGTTTACAATGGAGGGCAATTGTAACCCGATCATCATAAACACCAATCCGTTCAATACAAACACCAGATTGGCCCACACATTTACACTTTCAATTCGACTGCGATAGCTCAACATGTTTTGGCGTTGGCTCGAGATCCAAAGTCCGCCGCTTACAACAGCCAGTACTCCGGAAAAATGAAAATGCTCCGCACAGTAATACATGCAATAAGGAGCCACCAGGGTAAGTATGATCTCAATGCTGGGGGTAGTGGGCAACCATTTGTGAATAGCATAGAATATAAAACCAATGGCCAAACCGATGAGCATACCCATCAGGATCACCAGAAAAAAGCTGCCCACTGCTTCAGACATATGAAACTGTCCGGTGATCACTGCGGCAATGGCAAACCGGAAAACAATAAGCGAAGAGGCATCGTTCAGCAAACTTTCACCCTCAATAATACTCACCAGGCCTTTGGGCGCTTTTACCTGCTTCATAATGGTAGTAGCCGAAATGGCATCGGGCGGGGATACAATACCGCCTAATAAAAATCCCAATGCCAGGGTAAAACCGGGTATACAGGCCCAGGAAACAACGGCAATTACAGAGGAGGTAAGAATAACTATCGGAAATGCAAAACTCATGATCACCCGCCGCCACTTCCAGAATTCTTTCCACGACACCTGCCAGGCAGATTCAAACAGC
>CBIMFG010000935.1:0-2994 GCA_966243125.1 uncultured Niastella sp. | reverse complement strand
CTGGTAAAAAAGAAGATAGGCGAAACTGTATATGGCATAGGTTGGTTGCCCCTGGGTGGTTATGTAAAGATCTCAGGGATGATTGACGAAAGCATGGATAAAGAAGCAATGAAGCTGCCACCAGAACCCTGGGAGTTTCGCAGCAAGAAACCCTGGCAGCGCTTGATCATTATGATCGGCGGTGTTACGGTTAACCTTATACTCGGCTTCTTTTTATTTGCCATGATCCTTTGGCATTGGGGCGAAGAATACCTGCCCGCCAAAAATGTAACGTATGGTGTATATGTAGATAGCCTGGGTAAAAGCATTGGTTTGAAGGATGGCGATAAGATCCTGGGCGTGAATGGAAAGGAATTGGAGAACTTCAGCCGCCTGAGCACCGACATCATCTTAAACGAAGCCAAGAACATACAGATCATACGCGATGGACAAAACATGGACCTTTCTATACCAGAAGGTACCATTAGTCAGCTCATTAAACGCAAAGGCGATCCACTGGCTAATCCCCGCTTTCCTGCGGTGGTTGACAGTGTAAACGCCACCACTGCTAAATTCACCTCAGGCGCTCTGCAAAAAGACGATCAGATCATTGGTTTTAATGACCAACCCATTACTTCGTTTTATGAACTGAGCGATGTAAAAAAGAATTACAAGGATAAAGAAGTAGCCTTAACCGTATTGCGTAATACCGATACCGTTAATGTAAAAGTGAAGTTGACTGCTGATGCCAGCATTGGTTTTTATCCCCGTCCGCCCGATAAGTTCCTGAAATTTGAAACTAAGAAATATACCTTCCTGGAATCACTCCCTGCAGGCGTGAAGAAAGGTTGGAGTACCCTGGTGATGAACGTGCAGAACTTTAAACTGCTGTTCACCAGCAAGGAAGTAAAAGCCAGCGAATCATTGGGTAGCTTCTTAACCATTGGTAACATGTTTGGCGCGCAGTGGGATTGGGAACGCTTTTGGACCATGACCGCGCTGTTAAGTATTGTACTGGCGTTTATGAACATTCTGCCCATTCCAGCCCTCGATGGCGGACACGTACTGTTTACCCTGTACGAAATGATCACCGGCCGCAAACCAAGCGATAAATTCATGGAGTATGCGCAAATGGCTGGTATGATCCTGTTGCTGGGCGTTATGGCCTATGCGCTGGGTTTAGACTTCTGGCGATATCTTTTCAAACACTAGAAAGCTGAACGCGGAACGCTCAACGCCGAACGCGAAAGCCCTTAAAATATCTTAAACCCCGTTCAGGCTTAGCCGGAACGGGGTTTGTTTTTTAAGCAATGGATCGTTGCTCACCTGCAATGGAGCATTGTTAGCCTGAAATGAATCGTATTTGCCTGTTACTTCCTCGTTGCAGGCTGCTGTTTCATTGTTGCAGTTTATTACGTCATCAATGTGGCCTGTTGTGGTATCGTTTGAGGTTGTTATAGTATTATAACAGGCTATCATAAAATCATGTAAGCCTGTTATGGTATCATATCAGGCTTGCAGCAACCCCAAGTCAGGCTGCAATGATCCATATTCAGGCGGAAACGGTTCATATCAGGGCTGAAATGATAAAAATTCAGCTGTGACGTTCAGATTTCAGGTGTTTTTAAAATATAACAGGCTATAACGATCTCATTGCTGGCTGTTATAATAAGGTATCAGGGTTGCAGTGATATCATTTCAGGCTGGAATGATCAAAATACAGGCTGCAACGATCCATAGTAAGACAGAAATGATCTTAGCCGAAAAGAAAAGATTCAAATCAGGCTGGCAATGAACCAAAGTTAGTAGGAGATTGGTAATCACGGGGAAAAATCGTAAATTTGTGGTTCGTTGTTTAATACTGGGGTCGCTTTGGTTTTGACAGCGTAGATCTTTGAAGGTGTAAGCATGTCGTGCGTTGGATAATTAGCACGTTAATCTGAATATTCAAAACTTAAATGGCAATACACAATTTGCCATGGCTGCCTAATCAGTGATTAAGTAGTCATTAGGGCCGCCTGAGCAGGTTGTTCTGTTACCAGCTCCGCCGCCGACTCAAAACAAATACAGGATGCTGCAACCATAGGCTGTGCCGGTTGCTTAAGACTATCCAGCTAAGGAAGCAATTGGTTCGTCCGGTTCCTGCTGTTTCCCTACAATTAATGCCGGAATAAACATGTAGAAAGCTTTCGGAGGATATGTTTGGACAGGGGTTCGAGTCCCCTCGACTCCACTTGAGCGAATGGTCAGAAATGATCATTCGCTTTTTTTGTTTAGGCAATGTTCTGATTATCAGAAACGTATCTCACAGTTTTGGACGCATAATAGGGGTTCGAGTTTTTTGGGGAGAATCATAAACTCCGATTTTTTCCTGAGTATAATGCATAGGCCCCCGTTAGAAAGGGTGAATTCAGGGGTTCGATATCTTCTCCAGGTTCAAGTCTGCAATACTCATCTTTATTCTGGGTTTTAAATGTTTTTGCAATGCGATACAGGAAATCTAAAATTATCTGAGCGTTTTCCTTATTTACCCGAATACCATTGCGGTTTAATATCCGTACAGCCAACTCTACTGGAACTTTTCTGGGTGAAAAATCTTTCGCATTTTCATAAAGAAACTGTTTCATGTTGTTTTGATTTGAAATGATTAATTGAAAAGAAACGAGGTTAAAGTCAATTCGTTTAATGACATTCAACAATTAGAGACAGGGCTTCATTAATCTTTAAGGTATCAATATTTCCAGTAGCAGCGTTTATTGATACAGGCGTGAATAAACTAATAATGTCTCGTTTCCCTTTAATGTCTTGGTCTTTATAAGATCGAAAAATAGTAAACTCTGTATCTGGCCATAAATTATTATTAAGGTCACAAATGGCTATTTTTTGATTAATGCTTTTTAATTGGCTATCCAATTGACACATTATCTCATTGTGCTCTTTTTTTAATTTACTGAAGTCGTCAATATCGATCTTTTCATCCAGGAAGTACTTTCTTGCCTTTGAAATAAGGAGTAC
>CBIMFG010000934.1:0-2995 GCA_966243125.1 uncultured Niastella sp. | reverse complement strand
CTGAATGTAAAACTCAATTCCTTCCTTTATCTCGTTTACAAAAATATATTCATCCTGATCGTTGATGGTGGCACTGGTTGTAATATTATGCACGGATGATCTGTGGCCTGAGGTTGATATAACGTTCTCAAAGCGACCTGTACCGTTTACATGCAACATGTTTGATGGTGCGCTGGTACCTATACCAAAATTGCCATTTGCAGCTATGCGCGCTTTTTCTGACAGCGATTGTAGAGTTGAACCAGATGAAGCCGACACTGCAGTAGAAAAAATAACACTACCTGGTGTACCCTCCCCCGTTCCTTGGCCCCCGGCGATGGTGATATCTCCGCCGGCATAGTTGGCGCCATATGCCCCCGAGCCGTGTATACCATAAGAAATGCCAGGACCAGGGGTATTGCTTCTTTGTACGCCCGAACCAAAATAAACAGCATAAATAGGTTTATTAAATCGATTATTTGGATCACCTGTATAATCATAATCGGGGCCACCACAAACATACTGGTTGCCGGAAGTGGTGACAACTCCATGTCCAATGGCTATGGCACTTCCATGAGCATAGGCGCCAGACCCAATAGCAATCCCTCCGTAGGTAGAGCCTAAAATCCCAATTCCATCAACCACACTATTTGCCTGACCAATTCCTACAGATGGGATTCCTGAACCATTTATATTCACATTGTTTCCTATGGCTATTGAGCCTCCTCCAACAACAGTACTAAGACCAACAATAATTCTTCCATCGCTGCTGGTACCTCCTATCGGAACTATTACAACATTTTTATCCTGAATGATAACACCAGATTGCCATATATTACCCTTAAATTGAAAAGGATACCCATTATTTTCCACAGTATTAAATAACCAGTTACCACCTGTATCTATTCTTCCTTTTTCTACTCCATTTTGCAGAAAGGTTAAGGGGTAATTATCCTTAGTGCCTAACAAGCCCGTAGTACCAAAACTATTGCCACCCTGCAACCAAACGTTCGACAATTTCATCGTATCGTTACCAATCAGGAAGGTGTTGTCATTCACGTTTTGCAACACTTTTCTAAACTCCGTTCTTCCCCGGCCTTTATTAAATAAGAAACCAGGAACGGTTTGCGTATGGTTTTCAATGATCAACTCAGCCGTATCACAGCTGTTGGTGATCTTCACGCTATCTGCCTTGATGGTGTATACATATTGCGCATTGGCAACTTGCATTGCGCATACGAGCACAAGCAAAAACAGGAAACGCTTCATATAAGATTGCATTTTATAATCAGGTTAAATTTCACTTACTTGATCACCCGAACTTTATAGGTATCCGAGGTTATAGTAACATTGCTGGCGCTGGCATTATATGCCTGCAAGGTTACCGTATTGGCAGCTGTTACATAGGCTGTTACTATTACAGAACGCATGTTGATATTAGCACTTACACTCACCACATCACCAGGTTGCGCGCCTGCTACTGTTAACGTAGTAGTTATAGCGTTAAATGCAGTTAAAGAAGGACCACCAAAATCAGTGGTCAATTGACCGGATAAAGTTTTGGTGAGCTTATTACGAACACCGTTTTCAGTTACGTAATAATCAGTACCATCAAATTCAATAGCGCCATCTTCAGGGGTTGTAAGAAGGGTTCCTGCTGTAAGTTTTATAGGGGCAGTACCACTTGAAGTAGTTCCCGCGCCAACATGGATATGCGCCGAGGGAGCGGTATTTTGGACACCTATATTACCATTAAAAATGGAGTTTCCATCTCCCAACAGGTTTAAAGGATTTGCCTGCCCGAAATCTTGAGTCTCTAAATCCTGAGACCTTGAAACAAAAAATTTCATTGCATTTAGAGATGAAGAAGCGCCATTAACACTCATTTTGATAGTATGGTAATGCGTATAGTCGAAATACCCCATTATAATCATATCCGCATCTGTAGCAGTTTTGCTTACTATATCCAGTGGGCCTCTTGGATTTTTTAAACTATCAATATTGATCCCAACATCGCCAACTGATCTCGTATGACCTTTTAAATAAATACAGGTATCTCCTCTCAAAGCAAGAGGTGTAAATGCATTACCATTGGTTACAATACTAAATGCCATATTATGTGCTCGCGGATCACCCTGAAAACTATTAGAAATAACGTTACTATAAACTGGCCCTTCCCCTACTTTAGAAAAGCGCAAATTAGCAACATTACTGCCATACACTGGAGAACCTAACTCAAGAAGCTCACTCGGATTATTAGTTCCTATCCCAATTTTACCAGTCCCGGTAAACACCACATTATTTCCATTTAAAGGGATTTCCCGGGTATTCGTTAACTGAGCAGCCGTACTACTCACATCATTCCCCAATACAATATTACCGTTTGCCATACTTGTTCCATTATTAGCATGTACCTGCGGTATATACAAGGTATCGCCACCAATAAGATAGGCGCTTTCATTTAGCTTAATAGCTCCACGCCGGAACTCCGTACGCCCCTTTCCTTTATTAAACAAAAAGCCAGGCACAGTCTGTGTATGGTTTTCAATGATCAGCTCAGCCGTATCACAGCTGTTGGTGATTTTCACACTATCTGCCTTGATGGTATATACATATTGGGCATTGATAACTTGCATGGTGCATAAATGCACAAGCAAAATCACGAATTGCTTCATCTGAGATTACATTTTATAATTAAATTCAATTTTCACTTACTTGATCACCCGCACTTTATAAGTATCTGTAGCAAGGGTGACATCATTAGGACTGGCATTATAAGCCTGCAGCGTAACCAGGTTAGGCGACGTCACAAAAGCCGTTATTATTATGGAAGACAGGTTTGCTCCACCATTAGCACTTACACTTACCACATCACCCGGTTGCGCACCAGCAACAGTTAAAGTGGCAATATCATGAGCAAAACCGCTTAATGGGGTGGTTCTGAAATTGGTTGTTATTTGTCCAGATAAAGTTTTTGTAAACTTATTACGAACACCATTTTCGGTTAAGTAAAGGT
>CBIMFG010000933.1:0-2997 GCA_966243125.1 uncultured Niastella sp. | reverse complement strand
AGAACTAAGAACTAAGAACTAAGAACTAAGAACTAAGAACTAAGAACTAAGAACTCGGAACTCTGAACTCGGAACTCTGAACTCTGAACTAAAAACAAAACATTTGATCAAATACTTTACCAAACGACTTCTCTACGGCATACTGGTGATGCTAGGAGTAGTCGTGCTGGTATTTTTACTGTTCCAGGGCTTTGCTGATCCTTCCAGACTGATAATGGGCCAGCGTGCTGATGCCGCTACGCAGGAAAATATTCGTCGTGAACTGTACCTCGATCAGCCCAAGTGGAAACAATTTGTATTGTTCCTGAATGATATTTCGCCGCTGGCGGTTCATACCGATAGCGAAATAGAGAAAAAGCAATTGAAAGGCATTTTCATTGGTGGCGCCGGTTATAACCTGGCCATTAAAGTGCCTTACCTGCGCCGTTCTTATCAAACCAAGAAAAATGTAGGCGAAGTATTGATGGAAGCATTGCCCGGCACGTTGTTGCTGGCCATTGCCGCTATGTTTATAGCTGTTTTACTGGGTATACCGCTGGGCGTACTGGCCGCGGTAAAAAAAGATACCTGGATGGATACCTCCGCTATTTTTACCAGCGTACTGGGTATTTCAGCGCCATCATTCTTTATGGGTATTGTAATTGCCTATTTGTTTGGGTTTGTATGGAGCCAGTATACCGGTTTGCACATGACGGGCAGTTGGCGCGATATGGATGAAATAACCGGCAAACCTTTTTGGTCGTTACAAAACCTGTGGCTGCCTGCACTTACATTGGGGATTCGTCCGCTGGCGATCATTACCCAGCTCACGCGCAGCGCCATGCTCGATGTATTGAACCAGGATTATATTCGCACTGCTTATGCCAAAGGATTGCCCAAACGCGTGGTGATCTGGAAACATGCATTACGCAATGCGTTGAACCCAGTGATCACCGCCATTACCGGTTGGTTTGCCGAACTGCTGGCAGGCGCATTTTTTGTAGAATACATTTTTGGCTGGAAGGGGATAGGAAAAGTAACGGTAGATGCGTTGGAGAAACTCGATTTTCCCGTGGTGATGGGTTCGGTACTGATCACCTCTTTCTTTTTTATACTTGTCAATATTTTAGCCGACGTTCTTTACGCTGTAGTGGATCCAAGGGTGAGGTTGGGTTAAAAAACTGTTGCAGGTTACAGGTTACAAGGAAAACCTGAAACCTGAAACCTGAAACCTGGAACTTGTAACCTGAAACTTGTAACCTGAAACTTGTAACCTGAAACGAAACTAACAAAATGATGAATAAACTAATTATAGCAAGCGCTGCTATTTTAATGATTGCCTGTCATCGTAAACACAATCCTCAAAAGGAGTTTGGTAAATCGCTGTTCAGGGCATATGACCATACTGCCGAAAAGTTATTTACCAAGAATTGCGAAGGCCCCGCCGTTGATAAAGACGGCCGATTGTTTGTAGTGAACTTTCAAAAAGATGGCACTATAGGCCTGGTTCAACCCGATGGCAAAGTAGAAGTGTTTTTAACCCTGCCCGGTAAAAGCGTTGGCAACAGTATTCGTTTTACTGCGGAAGGGCACATGCTGGTGGCCGATTTTGTAGAGCACAATATTCTCGAAGTGGATCCTGCTACGAAAGCTGTTAGTGTATATTTTCACGACGACCGGTTCAACCAACCGAATGATATCTGCATCAGCAAAAAAGGTGTGGTGTATGCTTCTGATCCCAACTGGCAAAAACAAAACGGACAGATCTGGAAAATAGGCACTGATAAAAAGGCTGTATTGCTGAAAGAGAATATTGGTACCGCCAATGGTATTTGCCTGAGCCCCGATGAAAAAACGCTGTACGTGAACGAAAGCATTCAACGCCGCGTAATGGCGTATACGCTCGATAGCAAAGGCAACATCACCGGTGAAAAAACCTTTGCCACTTTCAATGACTTTGGCATGGATGGGATGAAGTGCGACAGCAGAGGCAATTTATACATTTGCCGCTATGGCAAAGGCACCATCGCCATCTTCAATGATGGTGGCCGCCAAATACAGGAAGTAGAACTAAAAGGTAAAGACGTTAGTAATATCACCTTTGGGGGTAAAGACCTGAGGACGTGTTTTGTGACATTACAAGACAGAAAGTGTATTGAGAAATTCAGGACAGATATTGCGGGTAAGTAATAAAAGTTTACAGGTTAACACGTTAACATGTCAACCTGTTAACGTGTTAACTATTTACCTGTAAGATTATATATTTTCTCTATCTTCTTCAATATCCCTTCAAAGTCAATCTTCAGATCCTTCAGCATGCCGTTGTGCAGATCAAACACCCAGCCGTGAACGATGGGGTAGCCTTTTTCTTCGTACATCAATTGCACCGCAGCGGTTTTTATAACGTTGGTAGCCTGTTCAACTACGTTCAGTTCAACCAGGCGGTTATAGCGCAGGGTATCGTCTTCAATGCTGTCTAATTCCTCTTCGTGCAAACGGTATACATCCCTGATGTTACGCAGCCAGGGGTTCAGAATGCCCAAATCAACAGGCTGCATAGCAGCTTTTACGCCGCCACAGTTGTAGTGGCCGCATACAATAATATGTTTTACATGCAGGTGCCGTACGGCATAGTTCAAAACCGACATCACGTTAAGGTCGATGTTGTTTACAACGTTGGCAATGTTGCGGTGAACAAAAACCTGTCCGGGCGCGGCGCCCATGATCTCTTCGGCAGTTACGCGGCTGTCGCTGCAACCAATGTACAGGTATTCGGGTGATTGGCCGGCCGCCAGATTGGCCAGAAAGTTGGGGTCTTTTTCGGTTTGCTGGCTAACCCATTGGCGGTTGTTTTCAAAAATCTGATCGTAAGAAAGCATTTGCAAAAATTTACATTTGAATATAATGGTTTGGCGTGCGGGGGGCGGGTATATTTTCAACACCCAGCATTTCTTTAAGGTCTATCTCTATGGTGCGGCTGATGGTGCTGATGGGCACATCATTGGCAGCCCCTTCAAA
>CBIMFG010000932.1:0-2999 GCA_966243125.1 uncultured Niastella sp. | reverse complement strand
CGCCATTCCCGACCTGTCGGAAAACCAGGTGATTGTTTTTACCGAATGGATGGGGCGCAGTCCGCAGATCATAGAAGACCAGGTAACCTATCCGCTGGTGAGCAACCTGCAGGGCATACCGAATGTAAAGAATGTGCGGGCCACCTCCATGTTCGGGATGAGTTTTGTGTATGTGATCTTCGACGACAATACCGACATCTACTGGGCGCGCACCCGCGTGCTGGAGCGGCTGAATTATGCCCAACGGCTGTTGCCCGAAGGCATTACGCCTACGTTAGGTCCCGATGGTACAGGTGTGGGGCATGTGTTCTGGTACACCCTCGATGCCAAACAAATGGACCTGGGCGAACAACGCGCCTTGCAGGATTGGTATATAAAACTCGCTTTACAAACCGTGCCCGGTGTGGCCGAAGTGTCTTCTTTTGGCGGGTTTGAAAAACAATACCAGCTGGTGTTGGACCCGGTTAAACTGCAGTTTTACAACGTATCGCTCATGGATGTAATGAACAAAGTAAAAGCTGCCAATAACGACGTAGGCGGCCGCAAGTTCGAAATGAGCGATATGGCCTATATCATTCGCGGACTGGGTTACATTAAAAGCAAAGAAGACCTCGAAAGCACGGCCGTGGGTAATTACAATGGCATTCCCGTTCGCGTAAAGGACATTGGCACGGTGCAAATGGGCGGCGATCTGCGGCTGGGCATTTTTGATGAAAATGGCCAGGGCGAAGTAGTAGGCGGTATTGTCGTAATGCGCTATGGTGAAAATGCCGATAAGGTGATCACCTCCATAAAAGCAAAAATGAAAGAAGTGGAAACGGGACTGCCCAATGGCGTAACCTTTAAAACCGGGTACGATCGCAGCGAACTGATAGAGGCCGCCATCGGCAATGTGAAAAACAAACTCATTGAGGAAATGGCGGTGGTGGCACTGATCGTGATCATTTTCCTGTTTCACTGGCGCAGCGCCTTAAGCATCATTATACAAATACCCATCACCATTGCGGTAAGTTTTATTCTGCTCAATGCCATCGGCCTTTCATCGAATATTATGTCGTTAACCGGTATTGCACTGGCCATTGGGGTTATTGTTGACAATGGCATTATTATGAGCGAAAACGCCTACAGGCATTTGGCTGAATATCAGCAGCAGCAAAGCGAAAAATCATGAACCTATTTAATAAACTAAGCGGAAAGAATTATAACCGCATTCCCGAACTGGTGCGTATGCAGATCATTGAACGGGCTTGTAAACAGGTATCGCGGGGTGTGTTCTTTTCAACTATCATTATTATTACTTCTTTTTTACCGGTGTTTTTGTTAACCGGTCAGGAAGGGAAACTGTTTCATCCGCTGGCCTACACCAAAACATTCATTATGGTGGTGGATGCATTGCTGGTGGTAACCCTGGCGCCTGTACTGATCTCTTTCTTTATGAAAGGTAGGTTTAGACCGGAAACAGCCAATCCGGTAAACCGTTTATTGGAGCGCATTTATGAACCGGTAATAAAAGCCTGTATTAAATGGCGCAAAACAACCATTGCCATAAACATCATTGCATTGGCCATTAGTATTCCGTTGCTGATGAGTTTGGGGCGTGAATTTATGCCGCCGCTCGATGAAGGCTCGCTGCTGTTTATGCCGGTTACTTTGCCCGATGTATCGAACAGTGAAGTAAAACGCATTTTACAGGTGCAGGATAAGATCATAAAAACGGTTCCGGAAGTAAAGAATGTATTAGGGAAAGCAGGCCGCGCCAATACCGCCACCGACAACTCGCCCATCAGCATGATAGAAACGATCGTTTTGTTGAAGCCACAGGCCGAATGGCGGGCCGGTATTACCAAGAACGACATCATCAACGAACTGAATAACAAACTGCAAATTCCTGGTGTAACCAATGGCTGGACGCAACCCATCATCAACCGCATTAATATGCTCAGCACCGGTATTCGTACCGATGTAGGCGTAAAAGTATACGGACAAAACCTGGATACCATTTACGCATTTGCGAAAACCATCAAAAAACAACTCGAAGGAATAGGCGGCGTAAAGGATCTGTATGTAGAACCCATTACCGGTGGCAAATACATCGACATCCACATAAAACGCGATGAAATAAGCCGGTACGCATTGACTGTAGATGATGTAAACCGCGTAATTGAAATTGCATTGGGTGGTATGAAGCTCACTACTACAGTAGAAGGACGGCAACGGTTTTCGGTAAATGCCCGGTTTGGTCAGGATTTCCGCAATAACCTCACGGCCTTAAAACGCCTGCAGGTGCAAACCATGAATTATGGTCCCGTTCCGTTGGAAGCTGTGGCCGATGTAACCATTGCTGAAGGCCCCCCCATGATCAATTCAGAAAATGCCATGTTACGCGGAACGGTGCTGTTCAATGTACGTGAAAGAGATCTGGGCAGCACGGTGAACGAAGCGCGCGAAAAGCTGAATGCCATGATCAACAAGTTACCCAAGGGCTATTACCTGGAATGGAGTGGTCAGTATGAAAATCTCATTCGCAGTGAACGCACCCTTAAGTTGATCTTGCCCGTAGTGTTGCTGATAATTTTCATCTCCATGTATTTTGCCTTTCATTCAGCCCGCGAAGCATTTCTTAGTTTAATAACCATCCCCTTTGCCTTGATCGGCGGCGCCTACATGATCTGGTTTTGGGATGTGAATTTATCGGTAGCGGTGGCCGTGGGTTTCATTGCCTTGTTTGGATTGGCGGTTGAAACCGGTATTGTGATGGTGATTTATTTGAACGATGCCATGCAGCAATTAGTGACGCGTAAAGGAAATTCCCGCGAAACCATTACGCCGCAAGACCTGCGCGAGTATGTAATTTCCGGCGCTGCTAAAAGATTGCGGCCAAAAATAATGACGGTATGTGTGTCGCTTTTTGCGCTGGTGCCTATTCTTTGGAGCCATGGTGTGGGCAGTGATGTAATGAAACCGATCGTGCTGCCCATGGTTGGCGGCGTGCTTACTTC
>CBIMFG010000931.1:0-3000 GCA_966243125.1 uncultured Niastella sp. | reverse complement strand
AGCAGGAAGGATTTGAATTTGTGCAGCGAACTATCGACGGCTGGAACAGCGGTGCCAACCGTTTTTCCCAAACCGGGGAAGGCTTGTGGGGACTGGTTTCCGGTACCGAATTGATCGGGATAGGCGGTCTTAACATCGATCCCTACGTCGAAGATGCGGGCACAGGTCGGGTCCGCCACCTTTACATCCGCCAGGCATATCGCCGGAAGGGATGCGCGGCTTTGCTGATGAACACAATCATCAAGCAGGCACAGCTTCACTTCCGCATACTCCGCCTATTTACTTCCAACCCGGTCGCCGCAGCGTTTTACGAGCAGCTCGGGTTTGAGCATTTACCTGGTTATAAAGTAAGCCATGTGCTGACTTTAAGCAATTGTATTAATAGAATGGTGTGATCGGGCTTCAATTCGATTCAACCCTATAATATCTTCAAAAATGTGATGAAGTTTTGCTAAAGAATGGATTCAATATTAGTCAAATTAAAAGACCCTTCAAATCCAACGATCTGAAGGGCTTCTTTTTTAAGTCGGGTCGGCTTTACAATTGTCGAACCGCCTCCCGTTCTGTAATATTATAAACATTGTTGAAAGGTTGATGATCTCTCATCAAAACGCCGTTCGTCTTCGTTTTTAATGGAGGAAGTATTAATTTGCTCATTCCCTTCATTCATTAAGCAACTTTGTTGCTGTCATTCATTGTGGATAATGAATGAAATTGCCGGACCATTAAAAAGGGTAGTGGCGCATGCCGCCATCAACAACGGCTACACTACCGGTGATATACCGGGCGCGGGGTGATACAAGGAAGGTGGCCATATTGGCGATATCCTGTGGTTCACCAAAATCACCCAGGGGTATTTCGCTTTCTGCAAATTTCCGCCTGGCATCGCCTGGGAAAAAACGGCGGATGTTTTCTGTGTCGATCAGCCCAGGTTGTACGCAGTTGACACGAATGCCGTATTGTCCCAGTTGCATCGCCAGTTGTTTAGACCATACGACAATGGCAGCTTTCGCTACGGCAGAGGCGTTTACCGAACGCAACTCATACGTGCTGACAATATTCACGATTGACCCGGTGCGGCGCTCCATCATTTGTGGGAGCAACAGTTGGGTAAGCTGGCGGTGGTGGTCGAAGTCAAGTATCATGGAATCATTCCAGGCTTCGTTGGAGCCGATTACGTTAAGTGGCTGGCTGCGGCCGGTATTGTTGATGAGTATGTCTATGGTGCCGAGGCCGGCCAACGCGGCAGTGGCAATGGCGGCAGGACCGTTAGGTGCTGCAAAGTCCTGAATAAAGGTAACTGGTTCTATGCCGCCTGCGGCCGCGATCTCTGTTATGAGACTGTTTAGCAGCACAGGATTGCGGGCGGTGGCAAATACCTGTACCCCTTCCAGTGACAGCTCTTTGGTGATGGCACGGCCAAATCCCTGGCTGGCGCCGGTAACAATGGCTTTTTTTCCTTTCAAATAAAGTTCCATATTATTTGCATTGGTGAATTACACAGCAAAACTAACCCACTCGTGTTATCTTTACAGGTATTGAAACCAATTGTAGGGTACGCACAAACATGTAAGTATGACAATCCGGAAAAAAAACTCAACCTATAGCCGCAATGAAGCATCCCTGACTGAATGCGATCTTTCTTATGCGATCAACCAGATAGGAGGACGATGGAAACTGCAGCTGTTGAGCATGCTCGCAAACGGTAAATGCCGGTTCAGTGAGCTGAAAACAGCCTTTTCGCTTATTACAGAACGCATGTTGACCCTGCAGTTACGATCGTTGGAACGGGATGGCCTGGTAAAGCGTACGGTATATGCGGAAGTACCAGCCCGCGTGGAGTATGAACTGACAGAAATGGCGATTGAACTGATGCCCATCCTGCAGCAACTGAGCGAATGGGGGAACCGGCAGCGGAAAATAGTAAAATAAACAATAACTGCGTTACATCATTGCTGTAATGCAAAATGCCTGGCAATTGCCAGGCATTTTATTTTCCCGTTATAAGGTTATCCTAAAAAGGCTATGCAGGATCATTTTTTAAATGTATGGCGTAAACCATCCAATACTCACCTTCTCACCTGGTATTCACGTGTATTAACTTCCGGTCGCCCATTTATAAATATCTGAATTATTATGCAACATATATCATATCGCCTTGTCTCTATAACTGTATTCATTATTTGCAATAAAAGAGCTAATTGTAGAAAATAGTATAGCCGTTAAACAACTGAATTAAAAAATGAAAATCATTTTATGGCTTTTTATATGCGTAACCATATGCACAACATCCTTTTCGCAAGCAACACTTAAGGGAAAATTGATAGACAGTATAGCAAAAATACCTCTGAGTTTCGCTACCGTAACTGTTTTTAAAGCATCTGATACAGCCATTATCACTTACAGGTTAAGTAACCCTGAAGGTGATTTCAAAGTTCCTGGGTTACCCTTTGATGTGAAATGCAGGGTGGTAGTTTCGTATAGTGGCTACATTGGGTACAGGAAAGAATTTACTGTTAGAAGCGATCAGCCTGTTTTAGACCTCGGTACTGTTTACATGTCGCCCGCTTCCCTAGCAATGCAAGAAGTGGTTGTATATGCAGAACGGCCACCGGTTGTAATTAAAAAGGATACAGTTGAATTTAATGCATCTGCTTTTAAAACATTACCCAATGCGTTGGTAGAAGATCTTTTAAAAAAATTACCTGGGGTACAGGTAGATAAAGATGGAAATATCGTGGTTAATGGGAAACCTGTTAACAGGATATTGGTTGATGGGAAAACATTTTTTGGTGATGACCCAAAGATGGCTAGCCGTAATTTGCCGTCTCAGGTGATCGATAAAGTGCAGGTAACGGATGATAAAGAAGAGATGTTGCGTAATGGAGATGATAATGCGAACAACGCAGGCAAGGTGATCAATCTTACTTTAAAAAAGGGGATAAAGAAAAGCATGTTTGGTAAGGCCTATGCCGGTGGCGGTGGCGGACCGCAGGGTGG
>CBIMFG010000930.1:0-3002 GCA_966243125.1 uncultured Niastella sp. | reverse complement strand
CGTGAATAACACTGGTTTTGATGGCTTTGGTGCCGCCCACTCTTGTTTTTTCGCTAAACCAGTTATTGGGATGAATGCAGAATTTGGTAATACCGGTCACCTGCTCATCGAGCTGTAAAGTATACAGTAATTCTGTTATAGAAGGAACCAGCGATACAATACTGCGGGGTGAAGCAGGCAATTCCACCGGCCGTTTCATCTGATCTACGTATACTGGCATTGGACTGCGATTTCTGTGATTAATGGAATAAATTGGTATGTTTTGAAAGGAGCAAAGGTAAAGAAAGCGACAATTGCGAATTTGGGGAATGTGACCAGAAATTGTAGAAAGATAGCTATTGATAAAGAAGTCTGAAGCGAAAGACTTGTGGCTTGCAGCTTGCGGCTTTTTCAGAGACCGCTGCTCCTCCTGCTAAAAGCGTTTACGGTCTTAGCAGGAGGGGTTATTGGAGTTAGCAGACGGTTTTTAACACACAGGAATTGGAACTACCTCGGTCTTTTGGACGTTGGATTTTAATTTACTTGGTTATTCATTAGGATATCCGATGGTTTTCACAGGGATATTCGTTTTGTCACGGATATTGGATCTGGACAATGGCTTTTATAATGATATTGGATTAATAAAAAGTGAAGTTGACTGATACCGGATTTTTCTTGATTTTCTATTGGATATTGAACACGTTGGATTTTTCCTGGATATTGGAATAGATTGATATGTAATCAATCAACTTCTATAACAAAGGTAATTAAGATCCAAATGTTAACAAGAGCAAAAAAACTCGATTAAAATTGTTCGGTATTTACTGCAAAAATCGTAGCTATCCAGCACTGTTGTACGTAGTATTGCTTTGTGGGTATGGGAGTGTTACGAAATGGTACATGGTACAGTTTACTGATCCTTGATCCGGATCAAACATTTTATAAAACTATATGCCTGAAATTCACTTCCAGTAAGGGTTTCAGCGTATTGTGCAAGCTTAATCCGATTTTTCTACACATTAAACGAGAAACGGCAGCCATTGATCGAATAAAGTTAAAACGCGGCTCAAATAGCTACATCTTTGTAATGTCAACACGTTGTTGACGTACCCTTTAAAAGTTCTGTACCGGATTTACACGAACGACCTTACTCCTGATAACTGTAGGAAATGCCCCTAAACCCTTTACTTGATTTATAGTTTTTTTGGTTTTTGATCCGTACCCCGTATCCAGTATCCAGAAAACCAGAAATCTCTATCAGCAAACCAGTCCTTAGTAAAACCGTCCAAAGTACCTGAACAAGATTTCACAAAAGCGCTCTGCTAAATGCGGGGCGCTTTGTTTTTTTGTTACAAGTTACAGGTTGCAGGTTGCAAGGAAAACCCCTGAAACCTGCAACTTGTAACCTGAAACCTGCAGTTTGTAACAGGCATTCAGCTTTATTTACCCAATGCCAGTATTACATCATATTTGGTAACTATATGATAACTCCCCAACTCATCCTTACTCAGCACCGCACCATTGTCTTTATTAATTAACGTGCGCAGCTTTTCAATAGGCGTATTAAAATCAACAATAGGGAAGGCGGGTTCCATTACTGTTTCAATAGTGGCGTTTTTTATGTCGGGGTTGGAGAATATTTTCTGGAACAACCCGCTTTCACTGATGGCGCCTACGGGGCCGCTGCCATTGATCACCGGAATGTGTTCGATGTCGTATTTACGCATCAGCTCAACCGCCTGGGCAACGGTGTGATTGGGTTCAATGGTAATGAGCTTTTGTTTGCCGGCGCGTCCATTGATGATGTCTTTGCAGGTTTTAACATCCATAAAGCCACGTTCCATCATCCATTGGTCGTTATAGATCTTGGCTACATAGCGGCTGCCATGGTCGTGGAAGATGCAAACTACCAGGTCGTCTTTTGTCAACGGCTGGCTGGCGGCTATTTGCATAAGACCTTGCAGGCAACTACCGGCGCTGTACCCGCAGAAGAGGCCTTCATCTTTAGCCAGGCGGCGGGCCATAATGGCGCCATCGCGGTCGGTAACCTGTTCAAAATGATCGATGACGCTCATGTCGTAATTCTCCGGCACAAAATCTTCCCCAAAACCTTCAGAAATATAGGGGTGAACCTCATTCATATCTACTTCGCCTGTGCGAAAATATTTGGTAAGCAGCGAGCCGTATACATCCACTGCCCAGATCTTGATGTTGGGATTTTTTTCTTTCAGGTACATAGCCGTACCCGTTACCGTACCGCCTGTGCCGGCTGTACAAACCAGGTGGGTTATTTTGCCATCGGTTTGTTTCCATATTTCGGGGCCGGTGGTTTCATAATGCGCCAGCCGGTTGGCCAGGTTATCGTATTGGTTACAATGAAAGGAGTTGGGAATTTCTTTAGCCAGCCGGCGGGCTACGGAGTAGTAACTGCGCGGGTCATCGGGCTCCACATTGGTAGGGCACACAATTACTTCGGCGCCTACTGCTTTCAGAATGTCTACTTTTTCTTTTGATTGTTTATCGGTAGTAGTGAAAATACATTTGTATCCTTTTACACAGGCTGCCAGGGCCAAACCCATGCCGGTATTACCACTGGTACATTCAATAATGGTGCCGCCGGGTTTTAATTTTCCTTCCTTTTCTGCTACCTCTATCATTTTAATCGCCATGCGGTCTTTGATGGAGTTGCCGGGATTAAAATAATCTACCTTGGCAACAACTGTGGCCGGGAGTTGTCTGGTGATTTTGTTGAGCTTGATAAGTGGCGTATTTCCAATCGTTTCGAGAATATTATTTTTAATATCCATGTAGTTATTGTTTGGTCTTTACAAATGTAGGTTTATTAACTTGTTAACTTTTAAACGGGTTAACTTTTTAACTGCCGGCAGTGCTAATTTTGCAGTGGAGATTCTTGCTATGAAAGTTTATTTTATTGCCGGGTTGGCTGCCGATAAACGGGTATTTAAATATATTGAATTGCCAACCGGTTGTTCACAATAAACATCTTGGCCTGCTGCACAGGC
>CBIMFG010000929.1:0-3020 GCA_966243125.1 uncultured Niastella sp. | reverse complement strand
CCAATGTAACAGCCGGTACCGATTACTATGTACAGGAAACTTCGCCAACCAGTTGCAGCTCGGAAAGAACGAAGGTGTCAGTGGTCGTGCAAAGCTCCATTCTGCAACCCATAGTAACCGTTGATTCGGTGGGCGCCAGCCTGGTTCGTTTTGTATGGACCGCAGTACCCGGCGCAACCGGTTACCAGGTATCGCTGGATGGCGGCAGCAACTGGTCAACACCTTCTACGGGTTCAACCGGATTGAGCCACACCGTAGCCGGATTACAACCATTGCAAACCGTTACCATTATTGTGAAAGCGTTGAGCGCTTGCGTGGAAGCGCGGTCGGCGCCGGTATCGCAACAGGTATTACCCGATGGTTTGTTCATTCCTAACAGCTTTACACCCAATGGCGATGGCCTGAACGATGTGCTGAAAGTATATGGCTACAAGATCGCAGCAATGAAGCTGGTGGTGTTTAATCAGTGGGGTGAGAAATTGTTTGAATCAAGCGATCAAGGCCGCGGCTGGGATGGTAGTTTCAAAGGTAAGGTGCAGCCAAGTGGGGTGTACATGTATGTGTGCCGCCTGATTTTGACAGATGGAACTACGGTGGATAAGAAAGGAGCTATCAACTTAATACGATAAACGAGATTATATGCAAGTACTATATAGATGGGTGATATTATGTGTTGTGCTCTTAGTGAGCCTGCACCTGCAGGCGCAGAATGTATCGAACCGGGGAACGGAGTTTTGGGTGGGGTATGGGCATCACCAGTTTATGGAGCAGGGTTCAAATAATATGAACATGGTGTTGTACCTGAGTGCCGAAGATCAGCCTGCTACGGTTACGGTTACGCTCGATAGCAGCGGGCCGAATGTTGCTACCTGGTGGCGCAAAACGTATACCATCCCTGCTTATACGGTCATTGCATCTGATATTATTCCCAAAGGGCCCGTTAATGGGCCCGCAGCGCCCGGTGATCCGCTGAGTGATCCCAACTTCGATGCCCGTTTGTTTTCTGATCCGCCACCGGCGGGCACCGGTGGGGCAGGGGTGTTCAGAAAGAAAGGCCTGCATATAGAAAGCAATGTGCCCATCGTTGCCTATGCCCATATTTATGGGTCAGCATCATCTGGCGCTACCATGTTATTACCGGTTACTGCCTGGGGTTATTCGTATGTGTCGCTGAACAGTCGGCAGGATTATGCCAGCGATTGTTACAACTGGATGTATGTAGTAGCCAGTAAAGACAATACGGTGATCCAGATCACGCCCTCGGTATTGACCAGAGCGCAGGATAAAACAGGTTTGCAACCGGGCGTTACTTCTACGGTAACTTTAATGAAAGGCCAGATCTACCAGGTAGTAGGCGCCAATGACGGGGCCGATGCCAATGGAAATGGCGGTAATTCCGGAACGGGTAAGCAGCTAACGGGAACCATTGTTCGGTCGCTGGCCAATGGCGCCAATGATTGCTATCCTATTGCCGTATTTGCCGGCAGCAGCCGTACGGCCAACCCGGCCAGCTGTGGCAGTGGAGGCGGCGATAACGATAACCAGCAATTGTTCCCGCAACATGCCTGGGGCAAACGTTATCTCACCGCACCTTTCTCCGGTTCCAGTACGCCGTTATCTCCTTCCAGAAGTACGTATAAGATTGCGGTAAGAGACCCGGCTACCGTTGTAAAAGTGAACAATCAACTGATCACCGGTGCGCCATACAATGCACCATTGGTTAATGGAAATTACTACGTATACGAAAGCAGCACGGCCGATTTAATTGAAGCCGACAAACCCATTGAAGTGATGCAATTCATGACCGGTGGTGGTTGTTTGGGCAATGGCGGTTTGGGTGATCCGGAAATGGTGGTGCTAAGCCCGGTGGAGCAGGCCATCAAAAGAGTTGGGTTCTTCCGGAATAATAATCAAAACATAGAGGTGAATTACGTGACCGTGATCGTGCCCACGCTGGGGATCGGTTCTTTAAGAATTGGCGGTAGTCCAACCTTCACTGCCCAGTATGCGCATCCCAATATGCCGGGTTATTCGGTGGTAATACAACGCTGGACGTGTCAGCCGCCACCCGCCTTGCCTTTGGGTCAATGTTTGGTAACCTGTGATTCTGCGTTTACCGGTATTACTTACGGATTAGGAAGTGTGGAGAGCTATGCCTACAATGTAGGTACCTATCTCAACAACCTGAACGCTGTAGGCAGTGTGCACAATGAACCAGATACTACCAATGGGGGAAAGAATAGCCATCAGTTCACCTGCGTAAATACGCCGGTTAAGTTATCAGCGCTCATTCGCTATCAGCCGCTGAAACTGGTTTGGAACATCAGCACCCTGGGTGGTGTTGTAGCGCCCAATGCCAACGTAACGCTCGATCCTGCTTCCACTGCTTACGACGGTACCGTAACCCTGAATGGTATTACGTATTATAAATACACTTTGCCTGGTACGTATAATTTCAATACACCGGGCACGTATACGATCCCTATTAAATCAACCAGTCTTTCGTTAGACAATTGTAACAATACAGAAGAATTAAAGATTTCGATAGAAGTAAAACCAAGGCCTACGGCCGACTTTACCTTCACACACCCTACGGGTTGTATAAAAGATACGGTGAACTTTACTGGTCCGGCCTCCACGGGTACGTATACCATCGGCCAATGGAAATGGACTTTCCCAGACGCCACTAATGATGGCAGACAGAACCCTACGAAATTATTTACAACAACCGGTGCACAGAATGTACAACTGGCCGTGGTAACTACCGATGGTTGTGTGGCAGATATTACCAAATCGCTGACGGTTTTTGCGCCACCGGTAACTACGCTAAGCGCCAACCCATTGGCGGTTTGTGAAGGCGGCAGTATTACATTCAGTGAAACATCTTCGTATGGCGGTCCTGTGCCCATTAATACCTGGTATTGGGACAATGGTAACAATACCAATGCCACTACTACCAATGGCAATGCGCAAACCGTAGTGTACCCAGCGTATGGAACTTATACCGCCAAACATGTGGT
>CBIMFG010000928.1:0-3026 GCA_966243125.1 uncultured Niastella sp. | reverse complement strand
AAACTGGGTGTGCTGGTTCCGTTGATAAAAAACAAATTGGGGTTTATCTGCAACATACGGCGTTCCTATTTTTATCTTATTTCCAGCACCTACAACAGCTTCAACAAAAACAAACAAGATTATTCACCGTTGCCTTCGTATGGCTTTTATGACTGGAACAATACCCTTATTTTGGATAGCAAAGCCGGCTTGTTTAAAATAAACACCTTCAACTCCAGCGATAAGCTAAGCATGAACACCGCCCAGCTTTATCTGGATGCGATATGGAAAAATTGTACGATCGGCATAAACTGGCAATACCAGTTAACCGATAAACTGAACCTAAAAATAAATGCGGGAATAGCTGATTACAAAGCAACCGTTTCCTATAAAAGTCTTGGCCGTCAGCTTAAAAATGGAGTTACAGAATCAACTGCGGCAGTGGATATGCATTGGACCGCTGCAAAAAGCTTTTACCTGGATTACGGGATATACATGAAAGCCAGCCAACTTACAATGAGCTCTCGTACGCTTGACAATGCAGATAGCATGGAAAACAGCCTTTCAATAAACAAACCTGCAAACAATATTGGCGCTTACCTTTCCGGCAATATCACCGTGCCCCACCATCTTCAGGTGAAGCTGGGTACAAATATTAATCGTTATTCAGCTGACAAAAGTTTTTACAATATAGCCCCATCGTTACATGTCATTTACAATAAATACAAACAAGGCGTTCTTTTGAGTATTAGCAGACAATTACAAATTTCACACCTCTATGTACCCACCGGCATACAATTGCCTGTGAACATCTGGTACCCGAGTGTACAAAACGCTCCGCCGGAAGATGCATGGCACTTTACAACAACCTATAGCAGCGTATTGGGCAAAAAAATAAAAGGCAGTATTTCTGTTTACTATATTTTATTGGCCAATCAAACCGAGTTTTTAGACAAGAACTATTTTTCTTCGCTTGATTTCAAAACTACGCAAGGGTTGGGCGCCTCACGTGGCATAGAGCTTAACTTATATTACAACAGTAAGGCATTACAGCTGGAGGGGCATTATACTTACGGCAAATCTACCTGTCGTTTTCCCGGTATTAATGGTGGCAACAATTATTCGCAGCCTTACGATATTCGCCACAAAGCAGATCTGTCACTTTTGTGGCAGTTCAAACCCCGCTGGTCATTTTCCTTGTCGCAATTTATTCAAAGCGGCAGCATTATTACCATGCCAACCGGTTTATACATCCATCAAAATGCAGATGGTAGTCAGGGCAATTTACAACCCATTCCTGTTTATACAGAAAGAAACAATTACAGATTGCCCCTGAACCATCGAATGGACGTTTCAGTAAAACACACGTTCCAGCTAAAAAATATCAGCTGCTCATGGAACGCGGGCATCTACAACGTGTACTCATACCAGAACCCTTATTTCGTTTATTTCGTAACCGAAAAGAAGGAAAATGGCGATAAATATTTGCAAGCCAAAACAAAATCGATCCTTCCATTGGTGCCATTTATTTCAATAAAAGCAGCATTCTAAAAAACATGAAACGACTGCCCCTTTTAATATCAATGATCGCATGTATTGTACAAGGCTGTTCCAAGGCCGACATTAACGTGCAGATACCCGAAGGACCCGGAAACATAGTTGTGGAAGGTTATATAACGCCCGGTTATCCTGCAGAACTTACAGTAACCGAAAGCAATACGCTCAAAGATGATCTGGTATTACTGGCAATCTGGAACGCCCAGGCTACAATAAACACTGATACAGGCACTATGGTTGCGCAAAATATTCTGTACAATAAAAGCGACCGGCATGTTGTGGTGAACTATAGTTGCAAAGACACGGTAAAACAAGGCTCTCATTCATTCTTTAATTTATACATTACTACCAAAGATGGCAGAACGGTGCAGGCGTCAACAAAAGTAGTCAGCACCGTACAAATTGAAAAAGTTGAACTGAATGATAATAACATTGTTGTACATCACAACTTGTCAACTGATACTTCAAAGTATTTCAAACTATCCTTTGCCAATTATAAAGATGGAACCCCAAAACTCACCAAAAACTTATTGTACGATCAAAACAACAGCACCAGCACCTCATGTGTAATGCCGTTATCAAAATATAAAAATGAGGCAGATTCCATTGTGGTGACGCTATATCATATTCAGAAAGATTATTATAACTATTTAAATTCGGTTGAGAATGCAAGCAGTGCCTTTTTCGATCCGCTATTAAATCCTGAAAGCATACAATCAAATATTACCGGAGGAATCGGAATTTTTACCTATTATACGCTGGATAAGTTTTCGATTGGTTTATAGCAACAATCTTTTGTAAATTGGTTGTATAAACTTTATCAATTAACATGACGACTAAAACTAATATCTTCCAGCTGATCTTCGCTTTCACAGTTTTTATAAGTTGCAAAACCAGTCAAATGAAACACGCTTCTACAACTGAAATTGGCCTATTTAAAGTGGCGATACTGTATCCGAATGGAGAAGGTAAAACCTTTGACATGGACTATTATGAAAAGAAACACATGCCCATGGTAGCCGGGTTTTTAGGCCAGAATTTGAGGTTTTATGAGATTGATAAAGGCATAGCTGGCAGAACACCCAACGACAAAGCTCCTTTTGTGGCCATCGGTTATTTTTTCATTAATGATGTTGCTGAGTATAATAAAGCAATAGCCCAAAACAGAGATGCTGTTATCAATGACTTTAAGAACTACACCAATATTCAGCCTGTAGTACAAATTAGCGAAGTAAAACAGGTGGGATATCCTAAGTAAACGCCGCCCATGTAATTTTTAAAATTGCTTTGTAGCTGTTCTGCTGAATAGTTATAATTTTATTTTCTACAATAGCGATCCCCTAAAAATCGCTTGTCATTAAATGGCAACTTTCAACCACTCGCGTACCAATATCATCCGGTTTATCCTGATCAGTGTTTTGATTATTATTCTGGCCCAATTATTTAACCTGCAGGTGTTTTCCAGCAAGTACCAAAAACTGGCACAGGAA
>CBIMFG010000927.1:0-3030 GCA_966243125.1 uncultured Niastella sp. | reverse complement strand
TGTTTCCTGCGCCAGTCTGTTGGTGTGTTTTGCCATGCTTAAATGTAGCGGATTTCAAATATAAGTGGAAAAGGAAACCGTAAAATGGTGGAAAATCACTAATTAACGAAATGCCTTAGCGTGGTATAGTTGCAAAACGTGTTCCGGGGGAGAAACCCCAATATTGAATATTGAAGGTAAATACAAAAGGCACCCCGATGACCGAGATGCCTTTTAATTATGTATTATTGGTATTTATCAACGCTATCAACTTCGTCAACCCTATCAACCCGCTTCCTGGTTAACTCGTCAACATGTTAACTTGTCAACTTTCACCAACCTATTTCTTCTTGTGCGCCGCCAAATACTGCTCCAACGCCGCTACCATAGAGGGGGCCTGTGGCGCCGGCGCCTTAATATCCAGCGTTAAACCAGCATCTTCCACTGCGCGGGAAGTATTGCTGCCGAAAGCGCCAATGCGGGTGCCGTTTTGCTGATAAGCTGGTAAATTATCAAAAAGGCTTTTTACGCCGCTGGGGGTAAAAAAGCAAATGATGTCGTATTCGTTCTTTTCCAGCAACTCCTTCACGTCGCAGCTGATAGTGCGATACATGTATGGGGTAGCAAATTCACAATTGTTTGCCTTAAGCCAGCTCACAATTTCATTATCCTGCTGGTTTTCGGAACAAGGGTACAAGAACTTTTCGTTCTCTTTGTGCTTGTTGATCACATCAAACATACTCTTGTTGGTACTGTCGGCCCCGTAAAACACTTTGCGCTTGCGATACAGGATAAACTTTTGCAGATACAGGGCAACCGCTTCAGTAATGCAGAAATACTTTGTATCCTGCGAAATACTTATCTTCATTTCCTCGCAAATGCGAAAGAAATGGTCAATGGCGTTGCGACTGGTAAAAATTACTGCTGTATAGTTAGGGATCTCTATCTTTTGCTTGCGAAACTCTTTGGCGGGAATACCTTCAAGACGTATAAATGGCTGGAACTCCAACTCTACACTGTACTTTCTGGCAAGTTCAAAGTACGGTGATTTATCGGTTTCCGGCCTGGGTTGAGTAATCAGGATTTTTTTAATGGTGTTTGTAGCTGTTGCTACGTTTTTAGCCCCGTTTTTAACCATATTAGCTACGTATGGATTTGCAAAGTTAATAACTTCTTTCCACAAAAATCAATAACACCTTGTAAATCAATAAAAGGGGTGCTATTTCGAAGGCGCAAAGGTAAATAAAAAAATGGAATCTTGAGAGTTTTATCTCATTCCTTACTGGTCTGTACGCTATTATAAACCGATAAATAAATAATATAACAATAAAAAAGTAAGTCAAAGTCATTAAAACTGTCAAAAATTGCCCTTTGGCAAAGGCCATAAACAACAAAGCAGGTAGCAAATAAATGCCTAACATCTTGTTAACCAGGAAGACAATGAAGATGTAGGTATCGGTTGCCGACCTGATATTGAACATCCAGCCTATCATTTTAAGCAAAATGAACTTACCTATATAAATGGTAGACAACAGCACACAACAATAAAATAACAACAGCCACCGGTTCATGCCCGGTACTATATTATAGTAATCCCCCACAATACTTAAGAACAGCCCGGTGCTGATCACAAACAGAATATTCAGCAATAAGGAGGGCAAAGGATTTTGCAGTACCTGGTCCCTGATCTGCTGATGCCGCATAGTAACCCTGAAAAACAGGGTATTAAGGTTATCGAGGTACTTCAGAAACATGATCCGGATGAAGCCATAATAGAACAGCAGTAAACACAGGAAGTAAAACATGCTTTCGTCCCGGCTTTCCTTTTTCAGCTGTTCGGTGATCAATACCCCTTTGCCGTAAAAGTTATAATAAGGATGATCGCGCAATGCTTTTTGAAAACCTATTAAGGTGGGCTGGGGCTCGGGCGCCGCCTCGCCTTTTACTACACTGGCAACAGGTATTTCTGTATCGGGGCGACTTTGAACCACGGGCGTGCGCACGGTTTTAACGGAGTCTGCCGTATCGGGCCGGGCAGCGGTAAGACCGGTATCGGCCAATACCCGGGGAACGGTATCCTTTCTATGGGCAACGGTATCTTTTTTCCGCGCAATGGTATCTTTTTTAATACCGGGCGTATCGCGTTGTTCCCGGGAAGGAATAGTATCCTTTCCGCCTTGTGCAAGCGACACTATCATTAAACAACAACAAAAAGCGAGTAGTATCAGTTTCTTCACAGGGAACTTATGAGTTTGCAAAAATATTGTAGCGACGGCATTGCCCGAAATGTATTTATGCTCAAAAATAATTTAGGTAACCTATATGGATCTTGGATTGCCGCATGTTAAACTTCGTATCATCACGCTTTCCCACGGCATACGACAAATTAAAAATGCCTGCCTTTGTTTCAAATGCCATCCCAAACCCCGTACCCAAGTAATAGTTGCTTGCCCGGGCATACACACTCGCATTTTTCGACCAGCCCCCATCAATAAAATAGCTCAGGTACGAATTACGCCCAACCAGGTAACGGTACTCCAGGGTGCCAATTGCGTATTGCGATGCAAAAATGCTTTCTTCATCAAAACCACGCAATAATTTATATCCACCAATTTGAAATAATTCGTTCCTGAAAATGGCCGGACTTTGATACCAACCGCCATTTATGGCCGATTTAAGGGTGCTGAACCGGGTTAATTTAAAATAATGCGCTATATACCCCTTCAGTTTAAACTGGTAACTGTTCAGCTGCACCGTATCGTACAGGCTGTTGAAATCAAAGTTGGGGTCGCTTTCGTCTTTTAAATTCAGGATGGCCGGGTTCTTTTTTATCTTTTTTTGGCCCGCCGCTATGTTTATCAGCCATTCATTTCCTTTTCGGGGATTGAACCGGTAATCCGTAGTATACCATTCGTAGTTGAAACCAAGGTTCACCGATCTGATGTCGGCCTGCTCAGGCAGAATGTGATTAGTAATGATGCCAATGGTGTCTAAGGTGAGCACATTGGTTTGAATGCTTTGTATAAACACACTTCCACCATGGCTTGCCGA
>CBIMFG010000926.1:0-3046 GCA_966243125.1 uncultured Niastella sp. | reverse complement strand
TATCATTACCGGCCGTACCGCATACTTCAAATTCAAAGATAGAATAACCATAAGGCGTATTGCGCACTTTACCGGCCATACGCAGGTAACGGTAATGTACATTTAATCCATCTATGGTATCAATGCGGTTGCCCAGCCCCATGTTGTTTTGATGGCGGATGGTATCCCAATGCAGGCTGTCGGTTGAACCCAACAAATAATATTCCTTTGCATTGGCTACCTCCCAGGAAATGGTCACTTTATTAACAGTTGAAACCACTCCGAGATCAACCGTCAACGATTGCGGGTCTTCAAATTTACTTTCCCAGCGACTGCCTTGGTTGCCATCAATAGCGGCATTGGCATTGCCGGTGGTAGCGGTAGCCGTTAAAGGCAGCAGGCCATAACAACCATCAGGCTGCTGTCCGTTGGTGCCTAATGAAGGATAAGTTACCAACGTATAGGCAGGTACGCTAAAGGTGGCAACAGTGGCGCCAAAGGCGTCATACACCGTACAGCTTTTGGCTGCGTTCGAAGGGTTGTATGCCACCGCATGACTGAAAACTCCATTGGCCTCAAATACACTACTCGACGGGAAGTTGGTATGGAAGGCATTGGAAAATGTACCCAGATTCTGATTGGCGTGGGTATAATAATAGGTCATACCGCTTACATCATAATCCATAATGTAATTGGTATCGTTCTTTGGCAGTTTCAGATTCTCTTCCATATAAGCCGCTGTATAACCGGGATCCCACAACTGACGAAAGCCCAATGCAACATGCGCCCAGTCATCCCCAAAATCCACTTCGCTGTTATTACCATCTACAGCCCGGGTTTCTGCCATCATATTATTGTACTCACGGTGTGCCCAGGCGGTATCGCGTGCCAGGTAACGGAAACCTGGATTCACAGGCAGGTATTGAATAGCATGGATATGCATAGGGCTGGCGCTGAAATACGTGCCGTATGCAAATCCCTGATTTGATAAAATACCTACCACGCTGTGCCCATAAGCAGGCGGCAGGTTGCGCTTCTTCCAGTCGAACCAATACTCCAACGTTGCAAATGATTCGCTGCTGTAACCAAAAGCACCTGCATCACGCATAGCCTGATCGTTTAACATGTCACCAGCAAGGAACAATCCGATCCATGATTGCATGGCTTCTGAAGTAGATTCCTGGTTGTTTCCGGTAGAAGAACTGGTGCCCCCCGCATAGCTATGCCCAATCCACGGATCAAATGTGCGCATCCAGGGCAACGAAGTATCAGTTTTATTCCAGTTGGCGTATTGTTTGGCTACCAATTTTATCATGGGGCCGTATTGATTCAAAAAATCCTGGTCAACCATCCCGTAAAGGGCGCAAGCCAAGATCAGGTAACCATAGTGAAAATGGTTATCAGTAAACTGCGAGGAACCGTAAGATTCGTTAAAGCCTACAACAGCACCCCAGCGATCGTAACGGGCAAAGAATTTCTCCGTTTCGCCTGGTGTATAGGTTAACCAGTTCACCAATGCTTCGCGGGTTTTAACTTTCAGGGCCGCATACGCCTGATGATTCAGTTCTTTTGCCATTAAGGTATACTTGGCAAAATTCACCAGGTCTTTACCACCCCAATAGGTATCAGCACCATAATCTGTTTTTTTGGAGAATTGCGTTAGCAGGTCGTACATCACGCTCGATTTATACGGATGCGCTTTTGACGTATCTGCAAATGGCGCATTGTAATTGGGCAGTATACCACTGAAATCGTATGTGAAAGAAAACGAGTTACCCGCAGCTGTTTTCATGGTACCGCGCGAGGTAACATAATTGTAACCGGTAAAGCTTATGCTGTTTGCAGCATTCTGGTACAAATGCGGTAAAAAACCCTGCAACGTATTTCCCGCAGCCTGACCTTTCAGGTTAGTGGTGGTAATGTTCCACTGCGATTTCACTTTGCCACCGGCAGCATTGTAGTTATATCCTACTTCTGTGTTAACTACTTTATTAAAGGCGTATTGTTCAAAGGTGGTAAGAGCTGCAGGCGTGGGCAGCGCAGATATTACAAAAAAACTATTGCCATTATTGGTATTCAACACCAGCTTTTCTGTTTGGTTACCATCACTGGCCCAACGGGTGCCGGTATTGCCATCGTTCAAACCGCTTAAAACAAATGGTTGTTGGGTTGAACTTACTTCAACAGTTTTGTTTCTGGAAAGCAAGGTAGTGTTATTGAACACTTCCATTTCCCATAAAGAATAAGCGAAAGGAGTGCCCCGTTGCGAAAGCGCTAATTTTACATACCGGCCGCTGGTGTTTAGTGAAACACTGTCAAGGCCGCCATCTCCTGTTGTGGTGGAGAAGGGCGTAGACCAGTTTTGCTTGTCGCTTGAGATCTGAATAGCATAACCGGACGCATAAGCAGCCTCCCAATTCAGTTTTACTTTGGTAATTGGTTGCACGCTACCCAGGTCAATAAGGGCGTATTGTTGTCCCTGTAGTTCCGCCATACTGTTTCCATCGAGGTGAATGCCAATGTAGCGGCCATCTGTTTGAATAACAAACGAGCTACTGGTTGGTAAGGTTAACGCGCCACCGCTGGCAGTTAAATAAGAGGCCCCTCGTTCAAAAGAAAATTCGGGATTAATCCCTTTTGTTTCTACCCACATAAATGGTACCCCATGCGCCATGGTCACATCTATGTTTTTATTATTGGTACTATCGGGGATACTCATGGCAAGCCCCCAATCTGACCAATCTTTAGCCAATGCGGTTGTGGGCGTGTAACCGGCAGCACTGATTTGCATATAGCCGCCAAGCGCCATATTTGAACCATCGGTAACAAAACTGTTGGGGAAATAGGCCTTGAAACCGGTAGGCTCCGGATCGGCCACTAACGGATAAGCCCATAATAAACCGGCGTTTTTGCCGCTCACCACCAGGTCGGTCCACCAATCGTTGGTGGGAATGCCCTGGCCTTTTTTGTTGTTTGCTACATAAATAGGGCGGTCGAATACAAAAGGATACAAATCGCCTTTGCCATCATTATCCCAGTCATCCTGGTTTTCAGAGGCCGGGGGAAA
>CBIMFG010000925.1:0-3046 GCA_966243125.1 uncultured Niastella sp. | reverse complement strand
ATTCTTCAGTAATCAAAAACTAATTGCTATGCGTTTTAATCAAAACGCTTTTGAGGCAAAGGCATTTCAGGCAACCTGCAAAAGACTGTTCTTGTTGGTACTGGTAGCTGGTTGTTTGCCGGTGACTACCCACGCATTTGATATTCCCCATCATATAAATAATAACCGGTTCTTCCAGGATACCACCGTTTTACGGGGAAAGGTTACCGCCGCAGAAGAAGGGACCATACTGCCCCAGGTATCTGTACAAAACCTGGTTAGTGGCAAGGGCTCATTTTCCAATTCCCAGGGTGAGTTTGCCATCGGCGCCCGCCGCGGCGATAGTATCCGGTTCACCTATGCCGGTAAAAGTCCCCAAACCATCATCTTCCGGGGCGAAAAGTTTATGGAAGTGCATCTCACAGAAGGCGGCAAAGCCCTGTCAGAAGTAATTGTAACCGGTTTTCAGACCATTGAAAAAAAGAAATTTGCCGGTTCTGCAGCCACTGTGAAAATGGATGATGCCAAGCTGACCGGTCAAACCGATATCAGTAAGATGCTCGAAGGACGCGCAGCCGGGGTATCGGTTCAAAACGTATCCGGTACATTTGGTGCAGCCCCCAAAGTACGGGTACGCGGCGCCACCTCCATTAACGGTGATAACAAACCTTTGTGGGTGGTTGATGGCGTGGTGCTCGAAGACATTGTAAACATCTCGAACGACCAGCTTTCGAGCGGTGACCCAACAACCCTGTTAGGGTCGGCGGTAGCAGGCTTAAATGCCAACGACATCGAAAGCTTCGACATATTAAAAGACGCCTCCGCTGCTGCCCTGTATGGCGCCCGCGCCATGAACGGGGTAGTGGTGATCACTACTAAAAAGGGCCGTCAGGGAAAACCTAACGTCAACTATATTGGTAACTTCAGTACCTATCTGAAACCCAATTACAATAGTTTCAACATCATGAATTCTGCCCAGCAAATGTCGGTACTGGCCGAACTGGAGCGCAAAGGCAGCCTGAATGCCAACATCCTTGACCGGGCAGATAACGGCGTGTATGGCAAAATGTATGAAGAGTTGAACACATTGAACGCCGATGGAACAGGCTTTGTACTACAAAATACCCAACCTGCAAGAAAGGCATTTTTAACCCAATATGCACAAGCCAATACCGACTGGTTCGATCTGTTGTTTCGTAACAACTTCATGCAGGAACATTCATTAAGTATTTCCGGCGGTACCGACAAGTCGCAATCATATTTCTCAACCAGTTATTATGGCGATAATGGCTGGACCACGGCTGATAAAGTAAGCCGTTATACCCTCAACTTCCGTAACAACTATAAATTCAGCGACCGGGTATCGGCTGGCTTCACTACGGTTGGTTCTGTTCGGGATCAAAGAGCGCCCGGCGCCCTTGCCCGCCAAAGCAACCCGGTTGAAGGTAGTTATGATCGCGATTTCGACATCAACCCCTTCAGCTATGCCCTTAACACCAGCCGCACTTTAACGGCTTTTGACCAAAATGGCAACCGGGAATATTTCCGTCGCAACTACGCACCGTTCAACATTCTTACCGAACTGGAGAACAACTATATAGACCTGCGGGTGATTGACCTGCGTTTGCAGGGAAATTTCAACTATAAGATCACCCCCGATCTGCAGTATGAGTTTGTGGGCGCCCTGCGGTATGTTAAATCAAGCCAGGAGCACCAGATCACCGAAAACTCCAACATGGCAAATGCCTACCGCGCGGCGGGTACTACAACCATTAAACAAAACAATAAGTTTCTGTACCGTGATCCTGAAAATCCCGATGCAGAACCTGTAGTAGTGTTGCCCTATGGTGGTTTTTATAACCGGGTAGAAGATCAGTTGATCAACTACGACTTCCGCAACAGCTTAAACTATACAAAAACATTTAAGGATATTCATGCTATTAGCCTGCTGGTTGGTCAGCAGGTGAAGTATGCCGACAGGCAGAACTTCAACAGTACCGGTTATGGCTACCAGTATGAGAACGGTGGTGTGCCTTTTATCGACTACCGTATTCTGAAACAAACCATCGAAAACAACTTCCCATATTATGGAATGTCGAAGGATTACGACCGGTTTGTGGCGTTTTACGGGTCAGGTACCTATACTTATAACTCACGTTATAACTTAACCGGAACCGTACGGTACGATGGATCGAACAGACTGGGTAAGTCAACAACCGCCCGCTGGTTGCCAACCTGGAGTGTGGCCGGTTCATGGAACATGGAGCAGGAAAAATTCATGGAGAACGTAACCTGGGTTGATGCGGTAACAGTACGCGGCAGTTACGGGTTAACAGCCAGTATGGGACCTGCTACCAATTCGCAGATCGTTTTAAAAAACATGATCACCAACAGAACTTATTTAAATGAAAGAGAGTCGGTGATCCAACTGGCCAATCTGGAGAATTCAGAGCTTACCTGGGAGAAATTATATACCGCCAACGCTGGTATTGATGCCACCCTGTTGAACAAACGCCTCAACTTCAGCGTGGATGTTTACCGCCGTAACAGCTTCGACCTTATTAGCCTGGTTAAAACATCGGGCGTGGGTGGTGAACCTTACAAAGCAGCCAACTATGCCGATATGAAATCGCAGGGTATTGAATTGCTGGTGGGCTATGTAATAGTAAACAATAAAAACTTTAAATGGCGTACCAACCTTACTGCCGGTTATAATACCAACAAAATAACCAACGCCAAAAACGAACCAAACATTTTTGACCTGGTACAGGCAGAAGGTGGTAATAAGGAAGGATATCCCGTACGCAGTTTGTTCTCGCTTAATTTTAAAGGGTTGGAACATTTTACCGGTATGCCCCAGTTTACTGATGAAACAGGTAAAACGGCTAACAATGTTTACCTGCAGGACCAGAACACGAGTTACCTGGTATATGAAGGTCCGGTTGATCCCCGCCTCACCGGTGGTTTGTTGAACAGCTTCAGCTACAAAGATTTTACGCTGAGCATCTTTATCACTTACCAGGCAGGCAATAAGATCAGGCTGTACCCCGCATTCAAGAACAGTTAC
>CBIMFG010000924.1:0-3050 GCA_966243125.1 uncultured Niastella sp. | reverse complement strand
CCAGCAATAAAATACCTATCATTAAAACCAGGATCATAACAACAATTGAAGTGTGATAATAAACAGGATACCAGCCAGCACACCAACGATGTACATCCGCAGCGAGCCGTTCTGTGAAACCGACAACCAGCTGCTCAATCGCATACTTGCCTGGGCAATTGCGGTATACATGCGGTCAATTACATCGCTTTTATTGATCCGGGTTAAAAACAAATATGGTTTTGCGAAGACAAAATTGTACAGTTGATCAAACCTCCAACCGCTGAACAAAAAATTACGGGTGGCTGATAAACCGGGCGACTGCTGCCAGCGAACGCCCGACTTTCCATAATACAATACATAACCAAGATATACACCCGCCAGGGTCACCAACGCAGCAATTACCTGAAACAACCATTCAGCAGGTTCGTTTTGTTTCATCACCGTTTCAGGCAGCACCTGTTGTACCTGATCTGAAAAAAGCGTGAGGTGGAACATATTATGCGGCCATTCAATAAAACCGGCTGTAACAGAAAAAAAGGCCAAAATGAGCAATGGAATGATCATGCCCCGATCGGGTTGTTCATGAACAGGCGTTTTTTGTTCGCCCCAAAAAACTACCAGTATCAGGCGGGTACTGTATAAGGCAGTAATAAATGCACCGGCCAATGCCATGAACCACAACAGCGGATTGCCACCGGCTGCGCTCCAACTGTACCAAAGAATAGCATCCTTACTATAAAACCCGGCGCTCACCAATGGCAGGGCGCTCAAGGCAGCGGCGCCTGCCAGAAAAGTAATAAACACCTCCGGCATTCTTTTGCGCAATCCGCCCATCCTAAAAATATTGTGTTCATGATGAAGGGCTTCTATTACTACGCCTGCCGCCAGGAATAACAGGGCCTTGAAAAACGCGTGGGTGAAGAAATGAAAAATAGCGGCGCTCCAGGCGCCTACACCCAATGCCAGGAACATATATCCAATCTGGCTGATGGTGGAATAAGCCAGTATTCGTTTGATATCTGTTTGGGCAAGGGCGCTGCAACCTGCCACAAGCAATGTAATAGCGCCAATGATGGCTACAAGCGTCATGGTAAACGGCGACAACAAAAACAATCCGTTCATGCGGGCAATTAAATAAACACCGGCAGTAACCATGGTGGCTGCATGAATAAGAGCGCTTACCGGAGATGGACCCGCCATCGCATCGGGCAACCAGGTTTGTAATGGCAATTGTGCCGATTTACCCATGCCGCCTATCAATAATAAAATAGTAATGAGGGTGATGTTTGAACCTCCAGTTGTAAAACGACCAGGCGCCTGTTGCAGGATGGTTGTTATGTTCAGCGAACCCAGTTCTTTAAACAACAGGAATAAACCGATCAACAAGGCAGTATCTCCAATACGCGTGATCAAAAACGCTTTATTGGCCGCCCGGCAATTGGAAGGCACATCGTACCAAAAACCAATGAGCAGGTAACTGCACAAACCAACACCCTCCCACCCCAGGTACAACAACAGCAGGTTATCGGCCATTACCAGTAACAACATTGAACATACAAACAGGTTCATACAGGCAAAGAAACGGGCATAATCAGCATCGCGCCACATAAAGAAGGTAGAATAGATATGGATGAGCGCGCCCACAAAGGTGATGATGAAGATAAAGACAATCGTTAAAGCATCTACACGCAAACTGATATTAACCAACAACGTCCCCACCCTGAACCACGACCACAACAATTGCTGCCAGGCGCCACCCGATGGTGGTGTTTGCAGAAACGAAATGCCCAGCACAATGGAAATAATAGCCGCTACGCATACCGTACCAGCGCCTATTGTAGCAATAATTGGCTTTGATAGTTTCCTTCCCAACAATGACAGTATCAGGAAACCGAGTAAAGGAAATGCAGGTATGAAGGCAAGTAATTGATGCATGATTGAGAAGTTGAAAAAGTTGACGTGTTAACCAGTTGACCAGTTAACCAGGTAGGCCAAACCCAATAACTCAAGAACTAAAAAACTTAATAACCTATGAACTTGAAACTAATCCCTTAACTCCTTTAGCCTATCCACATCCATCGTTTTGTGCTGATGATAGATCTGCAGCACAAGCGCCAAGCCAACCGACACTTCAGCGGCAGCCATGGCCAGAATAAATAAAAACATGACCTGCCCATCGGGTTGCTGCCATTTTGATCCTGCGGCCACAAAGGCCATTCCGGCAGCATTCAGCATAATCTCAACTGAGATCAGCATAAAGATCACATTCTTGCGGGTGAGCACACCCACCAGCCCCAGGGCAAACAATACAGTGGCCACCAGTAATACCATTTGTGCGCTATTCATACAATGCGTTTTTTTCGCTTTTGACGGGCTCTGATTTGCGGGTACTTTTTGTTGTTTCTTTATCTGTCTGCCCGTTTTGCAGGAACCGGTGCAGTTCGGTCTTTTTATGTTTACCAATGTGCGCGGCGCCAACGATGCCGGCCATTAATAAAAAGCCAGTCAGCTCCACAGCAATAATGTATTCGCCATATAAGGAGAGCGCCAACTTACGCGGTTCCACTACAGCTACCTGCATCACTTGCTGACCATCCGAAAACAGCAACACGATCATTTCTACCAATAACAACAGCACAAGCGCTGCAGGCATAACCCATACCCTCGGCTTCAGCCATTCCCGCTCCTGCTGGGCAGTTTCACGGCCCAGGTTCAACATCATTACTACAAAAATGAACAACACAATGATGGCTCCGGCATACACGATTATCTCCAACGCAGCAACAAATGGGGCGCCTAACGACAAAAACACCATGGAGGAGGAGAAGAAGGATACTGCGAGGTAGAGTAAGGCGTGTACGGGGTGGTCTCTTGTGATGACCATTACCGTTGACAGTACTGCTATTATTGATGATATGTAGAAGAGAGTCGACACGTTGATAGAGTTGATAAAGTTGATATAGTTGACCAGTTAACCAGTTGACGAGTTGACGAGGCAAATTCTCAGTAGGTGTTGCCGCGACGGCATGCAGCTTACAGCTTGAAGCTTGAAGCTGTTTTCACGGCAA
>CBIMFG010000923.1:0-3051 GCA_966243125.1 uncultured Niastella sp. | reverse complement strand
CCTCGGCGATCCCAGCTTTTGTATCTCCGATTTTGCAAAGGGCGATCCCAACCTGGCCAATTGCCTGTTGCATTCAACCGACTTTTTAATTCCAATTGTCAGCGACAATAATTTGATACTCCTGGGATTAAGCTCGGCTACCTATGCGGCCTTAAAGATCACCGAAAACAGAGGAACTGCTTCAGAGGCACTTAACGAAAAAGTGGTGGATGAAGCCTTGAACACACCTGCACAGGGTTAAAACGGATTTATATGAACATTACATCAGTAGCGAGTCCCAACTTCACCCAGGGAAGAAGGACTTACCGTCCCGAAGCCATTGTTATTCATATTATGGATGGCACCTTAAAAGGTACCGATAGCTGGTTCCTGAGCCCGCTGTCGCAGGTATCTGCCCATTATGGTATTGGAAAAAGCGGCGAGGTGCATCATTATGTTGAGGAAACTGATACCGCCTGGCATGCCGGCCGTATTCATGACCCTACCTGGCCCCTCATCAAAAAAACATCCGATGGCATGTTCATTAATCCCAACTACTATACCATTGGGGTTGAACACGAAGGCAATGAAAGCAGTGAGTGGACGGATGCGATGTATGCCACCAGTGCAGCGTTAATAAGAGGGCTTTGCCAGCGTTGGAGCATTCCCGCTGATCGCCTGCATATTATAGGGCATCATGAAATATATTCTTTAAAGAGTTGCCCCGGTTTAAAAGTAGATATGGATAAACTGGTGGCCCTGGTAAATGGCAGCACCCAGGTGGTGAACGGACAAATAAGCAAAACTGAAAAATTCGGCAAAGTAACCACGCTTACCCGGTTGAACCTGCGCGCCGGCCCGGGCAAGGTGTATAAAATAACCAACATGGTGAATGCCGGTATTCAACTGGCCTATGATGGGTTTACCATGCAGGGCGAAACGGTAAATGGCAATGGTAAATGGTTTTATACGGAGGAAGGGAATTGGTTTTGGAGTGGAGGAGTTAAATAGTTCCAGGTTCCAGGTTCAGAGTTCAAAGTTGTTGTTCTTCGTTCTGAGTTCTTTGTTCTAAGTTTTTTCTGTATCAACTCTGTCAACCTTGTCAACTGGTTAACTGATCAACTGGTCAACTGATCAACCATCCCTTCTTGACCATAATCAACTATCAAATCATCATTAGCATCAAAATAGCTTATATCTTGCGGCTTCCTTGTTAATGCCTGCCGTATACAATTCCGTACTACTACCTATAACAAATAAGTATTTTCCGGTTGCTTTATACCTCCTACCCTGATTAATTTTATAGCAGCCGTTCTTTTATATTATCTGAAATCACTGCCATGAAACGTTTAATAACCTGCAGCGATGGTACCTGGAACAAACCGGGCAATACCGATCGTGGTCAACGTGTAGAAACAAACGTTGAAAAAATGTATCAATGCATTTGTTCGTATGACAATTCAAAGGGGCAACCCATACCCCAGCTTAAGTTTTACGATAAAGGCATTGGCACCGGCTACTCCTGGAAATCGAATTTACTGGGTGGTATTACCGGCGCCGGCATTGATAAAAACATCAAAGATATTTATACTTTCCTGATCACCAACTACGAACCCGGTGATGAAATATACCTGTTCGGCTTTAGCCGCGGCGCTTATACCGCCCGCAGCATTGGCGGATTGATTCGCAACTGCGGCATTCTGAAACCTGAATACCTGGGTTTGGTTGATAAAGCATATGACCTTTATCGCATGCGCGATGAATATACCTCGCCTGAATCGGACATGATGGTGGGCTTTAGAAAACAATATGCGCACGAGGATGTAACGCCAATAAAATTTATTGGCGTGTGGGACACCGTAGGCAGTTTAGGTATTCCCCTGCCCTGGTACCGCTCCTGGAACATGAAGAAATATCAGTTTCATGATGTTACCCTTAGCAGTTCAGTTGAGAACGCTTATCACGCGCTGGCCATTGATGAACGAAGAAAAATGTTTTCACCTGCATTATGGCAGCTCAGCGATACGGTGAAGAACAATCCCAGCCATCCGCAACAAGTGGAGCAACGCTGGTTTGCCGGTGTGCACAGCAATATTGGTGGTGGCTATGCCGATACGGGTTTAAGCGACCTGGCCCTGCAATGGCTGGCCACGCAGGCCAATAAGACCGGGCTGTGTTATGATGATAAGGAATACAAAACCATAAAAGGCAATCCCTGGGGTGAATTGCGCAATTCCTATTCCACTGCATTCTGGTTGTGGCCGCCGGTTTGGCGTTCTATAACCCTGAACGATGATACCCGCCAATCTATTGATGAAAGTGTGTTGGACCGGTTTAAGGAAATGTATCAGTACAGACCAAAGAATTTGAGGAGGTATGTTAATGTTGATAATAGTGAGAAATCTTTATTGACGTAATTAGCTGTTACAGGTTACAGGGAGAACCTGCAACCTGTATCTTGTAACGGCCTGTTTATTCACATATAGCCCATTACCTAAGTATGCATTGAAGTTGGGTTTGAAAGCATCGGGTTGTTCATTGATGGGTATCAGTTGAAGAAGCAGAAACTTCAGCCAATACAGTTTGTAAATAGGTCAGTAAATTATTGCCGCTCCAGTCGCCATCATACTTTTGGCCGTTTATAAAAAACGTGGGCGTTCGGTTTACGCCGCTTCTCAATCCGCCATAAAAATCTTTCTCTACTTTATCGGCCAATACCTGGTCCTGAATATCATTTCTGAAGCGTTCCAGATCGAGCCCGATCTTATGGGCAAACAAAAAAAGATGCTCTACCTCCAGCGTCTTTTGGTTCTCAAAAAGAATGTCGTGCATTTCCCAGTACTTGCCTTGCAAAGCGGCGGCTTCGGTTGCCACGGCAGCCGAAACGGCATGGGGATGGGAGTTTGATAACGGAAAGTTCCGGAACACAAATTTCAACTTGTTGCCCATTTGCCGGGTAATGTCTTTAACAAGCGGGTAAGCACGGCCACAATGGGGGCATTCATAATCGCCATATTCCACCAGTTCAAGTGGGGCATTTGCATTGCCGGTAAGATGATCATTGCTGTTTAC
>CBIMFG010000922.1:0-3052 GCA_966243125.1 uncultured Niastella sp. | reverse complement strand
GCGGCAGGAATATCGAATGGCGATAATAACAATTTCTTGCAGGCGTGTTTATCAAGCTTTCCTTTTATCTCATTCCACTGGGGATGCGCGAGCAAGCCACCTTGGGCAAATTCGTGGATCTCGTCCATTTGAGCTTCCATCATCAGTTG
This sequence comes from uncultured Niastella sp., assembly GCA_966243125.1. GTDB lineage: Bacteria > Bacteroidota > Bacteroidia > Chitinophagales > Chitinophagaceae > Niastella. The sequence goes on along the minus strand of CBIMFG010000922.1, from coordinate 2,903 downwards.
CACATACGACTGTGGCAGTTGGTTCCACAAATGCAGGAACGGCGTACCGTTTTCATTGATCTGTGCGGCGGTTTGTCCGGCAGCTGGTTGAGCCGGTTGATTCGCTTCTTTCTTCTTCCCAAAAAGACCAGTAATCTTTTTCAGCAAACCAGTGTCGCCTTTTTTGTCGTTGCTGTTTGCAGCGGGACGCGGGTTCTTTCCGCTGTCGAATAATTCGTCTTCTGATTTAAGACGCCAGATGCGGTTGTTCACCAGCTTTAATTCAGGGTGTTCGCCACTCAGAAGCTGGTGCATAAACACCGCGTGCGCATTTTGCGGGAACCTGGTTTGTACCTGCGTATAGTTACCGCCGGTCCATTTATAATCGGTAGTGAGAAAAGCTTCTTTAAAGTCTGTGGATTTGTTATAGGCGATCAAAATACCCGTGGCAAGCTTTACATAGTCAAGGCTGTTGAGCTCGCCATACATTTGCAAACGGCGGTTCACCCGTTGACGCAGGTATTTGCGTGTTCTTTGCGAATAAGCCAGCCGGCTGTTGCCCTTAAGCAGTTCCGTATTGGGATTAACCCTACCGTTTGTCTGCTGCAAATAAGCCTGAGCCCTGGTATTGGTAACGGGAATGGTATGTTTGAAGAATTCCTTATGCCGTTCAAACCGCAGTGCCAGCATACCCGAAATCTCAAAATCATCTAACAGTTCCGCCTCTTTGAAAACGGCCCTGATGTGTTTGAAATAACCGGGTTTTAAAGGCGCTTTTAATAATAACTTCTTTATAACCGGGCGCATCCAGCCTTTTTCGGTGGAGATCAGGTACAGCGTTTCGAGCCAGTTGTAATGCGATTCCTGGTTAATGATCCTTTCTTCCCCAATAGCTTCCAGCACACCCGCATGGTTGGCCTCCACTGCTGCCTTTAATGTTTCAGGTAATGAGCGGATAAATATTTTGAGGTGCTCTTCTTTGGCGGTTCCACTTAATACCCGCAACAAACCCGCGCCGGCTATCTTTTTAATTACAGGCGAAGTATGCTCAGTGAAGATTTGTTGTAAAGCGGCGGCGTTTGTTTCATTACCACAACGTGCCAACGCCCAGGTACAACTGTATTGATGAACAAGATCGCCGTTATTAAATAACTTAATAATGTATTGGGCAGCCTCTGGTATTTTATACTCACCGGCCTTCCATATAATACGTGATAATTTCCATTTGGTACGGTGCGAGCTGATGTTACCCTGCGTGGCGTTGTATAAGCGTTGCAAAATACCTTTGGTACGCCCCGCGGGCATGCTCATAAAGCTGGCGCCAATAGTAGTTTCGGTATATAATGTAAAGGTGCTAACCGGGGTGGTAACAGCAGCACTGCCATCGGCTGAATAACCTTTGGAGATCTTTTCGGCCTCTACTTCATTAAAGATCTTTTCAGCATCGGCCAGGTTAACGGGCACCGGGGTTTTACTACCTTCTTTTAATTTTGAATATCGCCGACCATACCGGAAGTTCACCACATATTTATCATTGCCTACATCGCACAGGTCGATCTCATATACTTTATCGGAATTACCTTCTTTAAAATAGAGGATACTTTGTTTTACAAGGCGCATGGGATAAGCTACAAATTAAGAGGCAGGTAAGATAGAAAAAAATAGTTGATAAATGCAAGGCTCCAATTACTTTTAATGCGTTATAAATGAATAGATTTTGTCACTTCGGCCATGTGACTAATTTCTCCATGTAACTGGGTATTTCATCAACAAGGAATTTATGCACAGTACGGGGACATATAAATTAAGGAAATTCTATAATTCTCCTATTTTAGACCTTTTGTAGCAATCTGAAAATCATTTACAGGAATTGTGACCATGAAACAGGAAGATCTATTATACTTATTGACTGCGAATCCTGCCATACAAATGCTCCGCTCGCGGAGCGCCCGTTGGTATTTACCCTTTCTGTACCATGTATACAAGGAGGAGAACCGGTTTGTTATTAATGAAGACATATTAATACAATTATTATCCGAAACGCTTTCGCACCAGGAAGATGGCACCGAAGATTTTGAAGAAGCGAAAATTATTTTTGGGGAAGATGAAGAAACCCGCAGCCGCAAGTATATTCTGAACTGGGTGCAAAAAAGAATTCTGCAGGATCTGCAGGATGCCGAAGGCAATATTCAATACCAGCTAAGCGCCCATACCGAAAAAGTTTTTCAATGGATGCTTACGTTGCAGGCGCGTAACCACGTAGGTACCGAAAGCCGGTTTAAATTACTCTTCAACTCCCTGCAGGACATCGTTGAAAAAACCGAAGACGACCGCCCCAAGCGGTTACAGATGCTGAAAGACCGCCGTGCAGAAATTGATAAAGAGATAAAGGCAATAGAACTGGGCGTGGCGCCCGATAACTACAGCAATGCGCAGGTACAGGAACGCCTGGAGTTATTTACCCGCCTTTGTTATGAGCTCATCAGCGATTTCAGAGAGGTGGAAGACAACTTCAAACAGATCCACCGCGCCATTGTTGAACAACACACCAAGGCCGAACAAAACAAAGGCGCCATCGTTGGGTTTGCCTTTGCGGCGTATGATGCCCTGCGTAATAGCAACCAGGGAAAAAGCTTTTATTCGTTCTGGGACTTCTTAATTTCCCGCGCCGGCCAAAGCGATTGGAAAGAGTTGACAGAACAATTGCTGGACCTGTTAAAGGACCGGGGCATTGAGGCAGATGTTCAGTTCCTGGAAAACATAAAATCCTTATTGTTAGAACAGGGTAAAACCGTATACGATGCCAATGATAAAATGGCGGAAAAGCTAAGCCGCATCATTTCTGAAAAAGAAATTGCCCGGCACAAACGGCTTCGTCACCAGATAGGTAACATTAAGGAGCTGATCTTTGATTTGATGGAAGA
>CBIMFG010000921.1:0-3055 GCA_966243125.1 uncultured Niastella sp. | reverse complement strand
ATAACAACTATTTGCGGTTGAAGTTGCCGCATGGCCCGCCAGTAGGAGCGCATACCGGGAAAATAGAATCTTTTGTTTGCCTGGCCTTTGTCGAATTTCTTTTCAATGAACCGGCTTAGTTTACTTTGTTTATAACAAACCGGTTTTACCAGGCTGTGGTCTTCGGTAGATCCAATACAGGCTACATGAAAAAATATGTCGTGTTTTTTTTGCAGTAATATTTTTATGATCTCAACCTGGTTGGTATGGAACCGCGGGGCCACAAAAAGAATTTTCATGTGCGTTGTTTTAAGGGGCTAGTTTTTGCTGAACGCTTTGTCGGATTTAAGGAATTTTATACTGGTCACCGTTTGCCGTAACTCCTGCCGTTCTTTTTTGCTTAAGCCGAAAAAGTAAAAGACACTAAAAGCCGTAAAAAAAACTGCAGGGGCCAACAGGGCCAGTTGATAGAACTTAACAACACCGGTAAGTGTGGCCAGCCACGCTGCTGTGCCCAATAAAACAAAAGAGGTTATAAAAGACCGGTAATTGATAATAGATTCAACTCTTGTTGTTGATTGCATAATACCGGCCAGTATTTTTCGCTGCCCTATAAATAAAAACAACCGGCTGATGATGAGGGCCAGGCAAAGACCAACAATGCCAAATTTGTAAGCGAGCAAAATACCAAAGCCAGCAAACAGCACGCCCGAGATCAGGGTAAGAAAAACTTTCTTCTTTATATCAAGCGTAGCACTGATGATACAGGCATCATTTTTCACAAAGGTGTCCTGCATGATGGTGATCATGATCATTACGTTTGCCAGCTGGCCTGCAAAATGTTCCTTGCCAACCCATATTTTTAAGAAGGAATGATTGAATAGAATAACCGTAACGCCGAAGGCAGTGGTCAGCAACAAGGTAACGCTGTGTATTTTTTTCCGAACGCTGTTTATTTTTTCATATTCTTTTAGTCCCAGCAATTTTCCTACACCCGGCATTATGCCCAGTATTAATCTGTTAATAATGCCCTGTAATGCCATTGGAATAAACTTGGTAAGGGTGTAGTAGGTAACAGTTACGGGTCCGGTGATTATGCCCAGTAACAGTTTGTCGCTGTTGTTGTTCACCACGTTGGCGCCTGCATCTGCCAGGTACCAGGCGCTTAATTTCCCGAATCGTAAAACATTTGCCCGGGTTGGTTTTTTGATCCCGAACCAGGGAATATTCCTTTTTACCACTATATAAAAGGAAATACCAATAAGCAGGCTATCGAACAGCTGAACAGCTGCCAGCGCTGCCAACCCATACCCCAAGGTAATGGCAAGTACTTTTAATCCGCCGCCAATGATCACTATGCCTGCACGTAAGCCCATTCGCTTAAAAGAAAGGTTCATACCCCGCAGTACTGCTTCAAACAGTTCAAATACTTTGAAAACTATGAGGGAGAAAACCAATATCGCGCAGGTGACCCTGATGAGTGTGTATTGAGCTATATGAGCGTGTGTAATAACCGGGGCATACCACGAAATAATGCTGCCTCCGATCAACAATACCGGCATTACAATGAGTAATACCAGAAAGGCGGCGCCGGCCTCGCTTTGTAACTCATCAACCGTGGCAACGTCCTTTTTTTGAGCAACCGTCCATTTCAGTACCTGCGAAGCCCGGGTATCGGCAATATTAATATACCCCGTTAACTGGCCTAGCATTTGCCAAATGCCGAATAAAGAGGTGCCCAAGCCTGCAACAATAAACGGATTTACAAACAAACCGGTAAGCCGGTTGGCTATATAATCCAGCATACTGGAAAGCGTATTCAAATAGGCACGTTGCTTCAGGTTCTCCTGCCTGGGCGCAATACCGGCAGCAGGTTTATTTATTAAAGGTTCAGTGAGCATGTGATGGGAGATTAATGGGCGTTATACATGAACCATTTCCAGTTGTTCAATGGCATAAAACGATTTGTACCAGGTAATGAATTCCTTTATGCCCGTTTGCAGGGAGGTGGAGGGACGATATTGAAAGTTGATGGCCAATTGGTTTATATCTGCCCAGGTTGTTTGCACTTCACACCGCTCACCCGTTTTCATTTCTATTTTTGCGTTCTTCTCACAGTTCTTTTCTAACTCCTTTATAAAATCCATTAACTCAACCGGGTTATCATTGCCGATATTATAAATTCGATAGGGCGCTGTAGAGCTGGACGGGTCTACCTGCAAGGCACTCCAGTTTTCATCAGTGGTGGCAGGTTTGTCCAGCACACGTACTATGCCCTCAACAATGTCATCGATGTAAGTGAAATCCCGCTTCATTTGCCCGCCGTTGTACACCGTAATAGGTTGGTCGTTCATAATGGCGTTGGCAAAAAGAAAATAGGCCATGTCGGGCCGGCCCCAGGGGCCATACACCGTAAAAAAGCGCAGGCCGGTGGTGGGCAAATTGAATAAATAACTATACACATGCGCCATCAGTTCGTTCGACTTTTTTGTGGCCGCGTATAATGAAATAGGATGGCCAATGCTTTGGTTAACGGTGAACGGCATTTGTTCATTCAACCCATATACGCTCGATGAACTGGCATATACCAGGTGTTGAATGGCGTGGTGCCGGCAGGCTTCTAAAATATTGAGAAATCCTACTACGTTCGATTGCACACATACATCGGGGTTGTTAATGGAGTAACGAACGCCTGCCTGGGCTGCCAGGTGAACCACCATATCAAATTTCTCTTTCCTGAAAAGGCTCATCAGCATTTGTTTGTCTTCCAGGCTCAGTTTAATAAAACGGTAATTAATATACTTGCTGCTGCTTACCATTTTATTCCATTCAATGCTGTTCCTGTTTATGCCATTTTCAGCTAATCGCGCATACTTTAAGTTGGGATCGTAATATTCATTGATGTTATCAAGCCCTACTACTTCATCGCCGCGTTCCAACAATTTTTTAGTAAGAAAATAGCCAATGAATCCGGCACTTCCTGTTATCAGTACGTTCATACCCTAATTTTTTTGTCTTTTTTTAATGGAAAATGAAAGATCTTCTGGAATTTGGATCTTTTGTTTTCGCGATCGCG
>CBIMFG010000920.1:0-3055 GCA_966243125.1 uncultured Niastella sp. | reverse complement strand
ATAAGTGAAAAAATAGATATTGCTAAATCTCTTGCTAAAATAGCGGCCAGCTTGCATTTGAAGCAGAATTTTGCCAATTTGGCGTACACTGAACCCGTTTATCTAAAAGAATTTTACACTTATATCAAAAAATGACCAAATGAAACTTTTATCCTCCTTTCATCCCTAGCATATCAAAATTCTTGTAAATTTGATCTTTAGCGTTATCCTATTAAATATCTTAAAAGCTCTGATGTGCACATGAACGTAACAACCAATTACTCCATGGTCTTAAATGCAGATGGTGGGGATGGTGAATCGGTAAAAGTTGACTTCCTGAACCTGAAAAAGGCAGCGATGATACTTCGCGCCTTGAACCACAAGCTGCGTCAACAGATTGTCAAACTAATCGATGAGAACAAACGTCTTACCGTAACGGAGATTTATGTTCGCCTACGGTTAGAACAGTCCGTTGCTTCCCAGCACCTCGCCATTTTACGTAGAGCAGGCATCGTGAAAACTGACCGGGATGGTAAATTCATTTACTATTCTGTTAACAGCTCACGGGTTGCTCACATCATGAAATGTGTGGACGATCTCAACATCTGATAAGACGGAGACATCAAAATGTAAAACAGGTAACCTGTAGCTCAAAAGGCTACGGGTTACCTTGTTATGGTATACCTTTGCAGCAAAATAAGACTACATGTTTATAAAGCAACTGTATACCGGCTGTTTGAGTGAAGCAGCCTATTACATTGAAAGTGATGGTGTTGCAGCTATAGTTGACCCCCTCAGGGACATTGACAGTTATGTTCAGCTTGCCCGGGAGCGGAATGCTGAGATCAAATACATCTTCGAAACCCATTTTCACGCCGATTTTGTAAGCGGCCACCTCGATCTGCAAAAAGCAACCGGTGCGCCCATTGTTTACGGTCCAAAAACAGAGACCAATTTTCCCATTCACCTGGCAAAAGACGGAGAAAGCTTTCCATTAGGCAAGGCAGCTATTGAAGTATTGCACACACCCGGCCATACCATTGAAAGCACCTGTTACCTGCTGCGCGATGAAAACGGTAAAGCCCATGCGGTATTTACCGGCGATACCTTGTTTGTAGGGGAAGTTGGCCGGCCCGACCTGAGCAGTGGCAATTTAGACAAGTACGAGCTGGCTTCTATGCTGTTTGATTCTTTAACCGAAAAGATTGCCACCTTGCCCGGTGATGTGGTGGTGTACCCGGCCCATGGCCCTGGCAGCAATTGCGGTAAAAACCTGGGACCTGCCACCTCAAGCACAATCGGTGAAGAAAAACAAAGCAACTATGCCCTGCAGTCCCAAACGAAAGATGAGTTTATAAAGGCCGTATTAGCCGATTTACCGGCCGCTCCATCGTACTTCCCCATCAATGCAAAGATCAATAAAGAGGGTTATGACAGCCTTGAGAAGATCTTAGAGAAGGCGCTAACTCCTTTGAGCGTAGCTGATATTAAAGAGTGGTTGAGAAATGAAGATAATATCCTGCTCGATACCCGCAGTGCCGGTGAATTTACCAAAGGCTTTGTGCCCGGTTCAATAAGCATTGGTTTGGAAGGCCGTTTTGCCGAATGGGCCGGTAGCTTATTGCCGTTTGATAAACCTATTGTACTGGTAACAGATGAAGGGCAGGAAAGAGAAAGTGTGGTGCGCCTGGCCCGTGTTGGGTTTTCGCAAATAAACGGATACCTGGCCGGTGGGGTAGAGGCCTGGCGTAAAGCCGGGGAAGAGGTTGACCTCATTATTGATATAGAAGCCGATGAGCTGGCAATGGACCTGCCTTACGACGATCACCTGGTAGCGGTAGACGTACGGCGCGAAACCGAATTTGCAGATGGTCATATCCGCGGCGCGGTGAACATTCCTTTAAATGATCTTATTGACCCAGGTTCAATGGCCAATATAGAAGAGAACCAGAATTTATACCTCTACTGCGGAAGTGGTTACCGAAGTGTAATAGCCGCATCACTTATGAAGCGGCAGGGCATTCACAACCTGCGGAATGTATTGGGTGGTTTTAATGCCATACGATTGCAGCAAGGCATTGAGATAGTGAAAGATAGTAGTGTATTAAACTAGATGAAGTAATTGATCGGTCAATAAAAGAGAAATGAGTCAGCCCTACTACTGACTCATTTCTCTTTTTGTTTATGTTCAGTCTTACACATTCACAATATTATTCTTGATGGCAAACAATACAAGGCCTACCCTGCTTTTAACATTCAATTTTTCAAATAAAGCATCGCGATAGCCGTCGATAGTTCGGGCGCTGAGAAACATTTTTTCTGCTATTTCCTTATAGGTCATTTCTGAACAAACCAGTTTCAGAAAATCAATTTCACGCACATTCAGTGAAACAATGCTTTTTAAGGCTTCGTCAGAGTCATGTAATTGACTAACAGCATGAATAAGTTTACCAGTGATCAATTCTGAATAGAAAAAACCTTTTCGCAAAACGGCATCAAGCGCCCGGCGAAACTGCAGTGGGTCAATATCTTTCAGAATATAACCTCTGCTGCCGTTTTTCATCATGCGAATGATGGAGTTGTCGTTATCGTATTGCGATAAAGCAAGGATCTTAATACCGGGGTAATTACGTTTTAGCCAAAGAGCTGTTTCGTAACCATCCCTTTCCGGTGTATTAATTTTCTGTAAAGCAATTCCCGGTAAGTACCTGGGTTGTAACTGTTTGATAAAATCTTTTCCGTGGTTTGTCTCAAAAAGAATGGCGTAGGTTTCAAGCCCGCGGATGAGATTGGCTAGTCCGTTGCGTAGCAGAATGTGATCGTGTACAATAGCTACGTTAGCATTAGTCTTAAGCATAATGGTTAAGGGGGTTTAATGTGTGCAATGGGTAGGGCAGGAATTCTGTAGTTACTATTGATGGGATACTGGTAAGATTGATTTGTGCACCGACTAATCAGGCCCGGCTCTGCTTTTCCGGGACCTTAACCAAATGTAGCATATTCATTTTTATCCTGCAATGATAAATCGGCTTGTTTCCCCTATTCGTTATTGTTACTGTTGTAACCCTAAAAAGAA
>CBIMFG010000919.1:0-3058 GCA_966243125.1 uncultured Niastella sp. | reverse complement strand
CAGGCGGGTAGCTTTTCTTTTCTCATATTCTTCCTCACTGCCCCAGCCATAACTCAGGCTTACAGTTGGCCGCACCCACCATTTCTTATAGGAGAAATAGGCAAACAACTCATTCTGAATAGGCGTAGTATAAAAATCCAAAGAGTCCTTTGTAAAGTACCGGGTATAAGCAATACCGGTTGAATAACTCTTTTTTATACGGTCATATGAAGGACTTAATGCATACTGATAAAAATTAATCCCGTTATGCAACAGGCCAAATGCGGAAGCAGAAACACCCAATCCTGTTTTATGAAAATACCCTACAGCCGGGGAAAATATCGGCTTCTTTTTCGTATTTACCGTAACGGAGTTTTTTTCATTAAAACTAAAGTAGCCGGTACCAATACTTGCATTAACAGTAAAGAAACTTCTGCTGCCTGCAATACTATCTAAATACGTATCAAAGTCCTTTAATAATGAATCCATGATGGCCGTGGTATCGCCCTTTGAGAACAATGAATCCAGCTTTCCCCCGTTCTGGGAAAAAGCCGGTTGCATGGCAACCACTAAAACAATCAGAACGAGCAATTTCTTCATACGTTTGCTAAATAGTCTACCGGCAGCACACCCGGGCAGTGAGCTGAACAACGAAGATGAGATTAAAAAAATTGCTGCCGGTTTAATCATTACTAATATTTTGCTAACTTATAGTACCTTACCTTTTATTACCATTATGCTATGATAACCTGTTTGATAGTGGATGATAACGACTTGTCGAGGCTTACTTTACACCAACTGGCGTTACAAACCGGAAGGTTAAGGGTTACCGGCGAATGTAAAGATGCCATTGAAGCTCACCGCAATATTACGGCCAATCCGCCTGATTTGGTTCTTTTAGATATAGAAATGCCGGGGATGACCGGTATTGAGCTGTTGAAAATATTACCCAAACAAACCCTTGCCATTCTCACTACTTCAAAAAAGGAATACGCCGTTGAAGCTTTTGACCTGAATGTGGTTGATTACCTGGTAAAACCGGTGAATTTGCCCCGCCTCATGCAGGCCATTGATAAAGTGCAGGACATTTTATACCTCAATGACGAGGAAATAAAAGCCGCCCCTGATGACTACCTTTTTATCAGGGATAATAACATGCTGAAAAAATTACGGCTCGAAGAGATCTTATGGATAGAGGCCATGGGTGACTATGTAAAAATACGCACCGAAAGCCAATGGCATATTGTACATACTACGCTTAAAGCGGTGGAAGAAAAGATCAACTCAGCCCGGTTGATGCGTGTACATCGTAGTTATATTATTTCACTCGACAAGATAGACAGCATTGAAGATGGCGCGGTGAATATTATCAACACGCCTATACCGGTTGCCGAAAGTTATCGTTCTAAATTGATACAGAAAATAAAGTTATTGTAAGATTAATTTTTAAATTGCAGTAGTTATGTGCATAACGTAGCAACTCATCCGTTCCCGTGGTTAAGGTTAGGTAACTAAAGTAGCACCAGTAACCATGAAAAGAAATATAAAACCTAACAGGCTTATTCTCTTCAGCATTGCGTTTTCGGTGGCCTTTATTGCAGCTGGTATCATTCTTCAACTCAACACCGAGCGGATCATTAGTAAATCCCGCTCTGCCAGCCGTGAAGCCATCGAGTCTTTTCATTTACATAATAAGCTGCAGAACATTGTAAAGAATGTTATACTTACCGAAAGCCGGGTACGTGGCTTTGTTATAACCGGCGATAGCAATTTCATTGTTGGCGTTCAGGACACACTTAACTTATTACAACATGAACTGGAAGGCTTGCAAAAGGCTTCCATGAACCAGTATAACCAGCCATCATTCACCCGCCTGGCTTCGCTTATTGAAAAAAGAATTCTTACCAATAACGAGATCATTGATGTATATACCCGCTTTGGCAAAATACAGGCAGAAAAAAGAATTTCCAGCAAGGCAGGCACCATTTTGCGCGACAGCATTACCGATCTTTCCATGCAACTGGAAAAAGAACTGTACGATGAATTGCAGGCAGGCATTGCGCAGAACCGCAAACGCACCTGGTATGTATTAATCATCAGCCGCTTTTTAACCATCCTGGGCCTGCTGGGCATTGTAATTTTATCGATACTGGTTATTCGCCATATACTGGAACAGCGTAAATTAATTCAGGAGTTGGAAGAAGCTAATCAAAACGAAACAGAAGCGCGGCAAAATGTGGAACGTGTTTCTGTTGAAATACAAAAAGCGCGGCAACAGGCCATTGAATCGGCCAATGTAAAAGAACAGTTTCTGGCCAACATGAGCCATGAAATAAGAACACCCATCAACTCTGTTATTGGGTTTACCAACCTGTTGCAAAAAACATCCATGACGGATGAACAACAGCAGTTTGTGAACCTGATACAATCGGCCAGTGAAAACCTGCTTACCATCATCAACGACATATTGGATATTTCAAAAATAGAAGCCGGCATGTTGCGTATTGAAAATAACCCGTTCAGCATTCACGGGCTTTGCAGTTCTATTGAAACCATGTTCTATCACAAAGCGCGGGAGAAGAACCTTTCTTTTTCGCTGTACATTCAGGATAATATTCCCGATACGCTTACCGGCGATGCAGTGCGGCTTACGCAAATACTGGTGAACCTCATCAGCAATGCAATTAAGTTTACACAAAAAGGCGGTATCGCCATCAACATCACTACCCTTTCGCAAAACAATGAAAAGGTACAGGTACAGTTTTCAGTTAAAGACAGTGGTATTGGTATTCCTGCCGATAAACTGGAACCTATTTTTGAACGCTTTCAACAAGGTGAAACCGATACTACGCGTAAATATGGCGGAACCGGTTTAGGGCTTTCTATTGTAAAGAACCTGGTGCAATTACAAGGTGGCAACATAACCGTTGAGAGTGAGCAGGGCAAGGGCACTGAGTTTATCTTCGACATTACCTATTCACTGGTGCCTGTAGGCGAAACCCAGCCAACAGCTGTAGGCGACAAAACAGCCATTACCGCCGGCGCCTTTCCCGATGCCCATATACTGGTAGTGGAAGAC
>CBIMFG010000918.1:0-3074 GCA_966243125.1 uncultured Niastella sp. | reverse complement strand
GGTTTTCTTACTTCCCCGCAATCGCCAGCTTCACTGGTCTTGGCGGCACTTTAGGTTCGGTGCCTGGGTTTTCCATGGCCCGTTGCTTTTTCATTACCTGCAGGTCTTTTTTATAATCGAGGAACATTACGATCACGAACAATAAAAAGTACATGATCATACTTTTTTGCCTGATGATGATACCCATGTTCGACATCGTGTTCGACAACGCAAAGGAGGTGGCAATAAATGCAACCGCAGTTGTTTTTAATAATGCGGAACCTTTGCGCAGGAATTTTATAAATCCTTTCTGGAACAGTTTTGCAGCAAGCGTCAGGTACAATACGTTTTCTACCGATACCAGCAACCCCATGGCGCCCGGCGAGTCAACAAACAAGGGGCGAAACCAAAAGGTAAACAACTTCAACGCCAGTGGGTAGTTTGAGATATCAATCCCTGATCCTGCTTTTGATAATTCATACGAGCGAACTGCCGAGAACTGGTTAAAGCTTTGCAGTACGTTGTCGCCATCGATCTTTGAAAAGGCCATGATCTTATCGTACAACAAAACCATTGCCCCAACACTCGCGCCAAACACCAGCAGCTTTTGCCATACCGGTACTTTTTGCCGGCCGGTAAACATACCCACTACAATACCAACGGCCATAAACAAAAACACGTGCGGGCGTACATGATAAACGATCAATAATCCCATGATCAATTGCAACTTGCGCGTCTTTAATTTACTAAGGCCATACATGGTCATACCCAGTCCCCAGAAGATGATCGACCCTTTACCCAATGAAACTGTCCAGAAGTGCATGTTGGGTAAGAAGAACAGCAGCGGGATCAGCTCCATGCCCCAGATCTTATGCTTGTATTTTGTATTCTCTTTAAAATAAACATAGAAGTAAACAAAGCCCCAGTACCCCATGTAAGCAAACAGCACAAACATCATTTCGAAGGTAAAGCCCAGGTAATTTACAAAGGGGTAAGCGGTAAAATCAATAAAGGGCGTACCGGTATCATACGCGCTGAACCAGGTGGCGTAATTCTGTGCCGCCCGCAAGTAATAGTCCTGCGAATCGGAGCGGGCAAACATCTGAAATACATAATAAATGATACAAAACAGCACATGGAACCAGTACAGGTTTTTCATTAACCCTACCTGGAAGAATGGCAGCTTTCGTTTCATTATTTGCAATAACGGCAGCGTTAATGCATAAAACAGGATCACTAAAATTATTCCACCTATCACAGTCCTGAATTTTATTGGGTGATCAAATCATTGTATATGGTCTCCAGCTCGCCCACCATTTTTTTCATGCTGAAAGAATTGATAACTGTATCGCGGGCGGCTTGTTTCATGTTGGTTACCTGGCCGGGCTGTTGTATCAATGCAGCCAAACGATCAACCAGTTGCATGGGTTCCTGAACCGGTACCAATACCCCATTCTCCCCATCTGTTATTACTTCAGGTATCCCGCCGGCAGCAGTGCAGGCCGGTACACAATTCATACTCATGGCTTCGAGCAATGCAATGGGCAACCCTTCAAACGCTGAGCTCATCATAAAGATATCCATGGCGGCAAAGTACGGACGGGTCTCTGTTTGCAATCCGGCGAAAAACACATATTTATCGGTACCCAGTGTCTTTGCTTTAGCATGGATCTGTTCTTTCAACGGGCCATCGCCTACAATAATAAAAAAAGTATCCGGATTTTTTACATGCAGCGCCTGGGCAATCTCCAGCCAGATACCTAACCGCTTTTGCGCCCTGAACACGCAGGTAATACCGATGACAGTAGCGGTTGCAGGAATATTCAGTTCCTTACGAATATCATTGCCAATGTTTTGGGTACGGGAATACTTCAATGTATCTGTACCATTGGCTACCACCTGTACCAGCGGTTTTGCTTTTCCATAATTGGTTTTAATGGAATTGGCTACTTCTGCTGATACAGCTATAACACGTTGCTGACTACTAAAGGTGAATTTGTTTAACAGGTAGGTTAATTTATGATAGCGCTCCCATTTATTGTGTTCAGTATAAACAACCGGTACACCGGTCATTTTACCTACTATGCGGGCAGCCATACCTGCCCAGGGAAGATGGCAGTGGATGAGTTGGATCTTATGTTTGCGCACATACGCAGCTATCTTGCGTACGGCCAGTAATATTTTGGCATTGTTCTTTGCAGGAATACAAACTACTTTTCCGCCTTCTTCTTCAATGGCCGATACCATCTGGTTCTTCCAGGGAAGAAAGTACATGTAATGAAAGTCGTATTTCTGTTTATCGTGCTCACGCAGGGTTTCGGGCAATAACATTTCTGCACCACCACGACCCAGCGATTTTATAATATGTAATACCGGAATGGGCTGTTGTTCCTGGTACGTTTTACGGATATATGTTTTGTTCAAGGTATCCATGTATTTGGTTGTTACGGAGGGTTAAATAAGCACAATCGTCCGTTCTTATTTCTTTATAGCATTATATACTTCTAAAAACTTTGCGGCAATGCGGGTATTCAGGTATTCATTTGTTACCAGCTGCCAGGCGTTTTGTACCATTTGCTGATTGCCCGGGGTTTTATCTATAGCTTTCAGTACACCATCAACAAAAGCTTCTTCATTTCCTTTTGGCACCAGGTAACCTGTTTTATCGTTGATCACCACTTCACTAATACCACCTACATCATAAGCCACCACCGGTGTTTTGCAATAAAACGCCTCCAGTATTACGCCGGGCAGGCCTTCAATAATGCTGGGCAGCAACAATGCATCGGCGTTTTTTATAAACTGCATGGCATCGTTGCGGAACCCGTAAAAATGTATTTGTTTTTCAAGGCCTTTTTGTTTTACCAGTTCTTCAATTTGTGCCTGCAATGGACCGCTGCCAACAAAATGTAAACTGGCGCCAGGTTGTTTTTTTTGTATGCCTTCAAAGATCTCAATAAGGCGGGCGTGGTTCTTTTCGTAAGTAAACCCGCCTACATGAACCAGCACTGGTTTTGAGGCGCCTTGTAACAAATTTTCTTTGGCGGGGTCATTCAGTACCGCTTCTTCAATTCCAATTGGAACGGTTACAATGC
>CBIMFG010000917.1:0-3082 GCA_966243125.1 uncultured Niastella sp. | reverse complement strand
AATGCCAGTGATGTGCTCACGTATTGCTGGGAACAAAATGATAATGAATCCTCTTCTCAAACCGGAACCAATAGTGTGGCCAGCCCCACCAAAGCAAGCGGCCCCAACTGGATCTCCTTTGCACCAACCACCTCACCAGTAAGGTATTTTCCAAAAATGTCAACTATCCTTGCCGGTGGTTTGGTATCAGGTCCGCTAAGCGGCGGTGATGCAGGCGCCAATACCGAAGCATTGAGCTCAGTTTCAAGAACCCTGAAATTCAGGTTAACAGTAAGAGACAATGCGCCTTTTAGTTCAACAGCACCGGTAAGTGTAGGCCAAACCCAATTTTCGGATATGACGGTAACCGTTACCAACTCATCTGGTCCATTCTCGGTAACGTCGCCTAACACAGCCGTATCATGGGCCGGCGGTTCTTCCCAAACCATTACCTGGAACGTGGCCGGAACAACAGGCGCACCTGTGAGTTGCGCAAACGTAAAGATCTCCATCTCTACCGATGGCGGCACTACATTCAGTACTTTAGTGGCCAGCACAGCTAATGATGGCAGCGAGGCTGTAACCATTCCTAATACGCCCACCACTACTGCAAGAGTAAAAATTGAAGCGGTAGGAAATATCTTCTTCGACATTTCCAATACCAACTTTACTATTGGTTCCGGTTCAAGCTGTAGTTCTCCGGGCAGCTTAACCGCGTCATCTATTACCAATACATCGGCTACCATAGCATGGGGAGCAGTAAGTGGCGCCGTATCGTATGCGGTAGATTATAAAGCCAGTTCTTCTTCAACCTGGATCAGCGCAGCAACAGCCACAACGGCAACTTCTGTTAACTTAACAGGCTTAACATTAGGTACGCTGTATGATTACCGGGTAAGAACCAATTGCGCCAGTGGCAGCAGTGCTTATTCAACCGCACAGTTTACCACTACAGGCTCAATCACCTGCGCAAGCACGCTGGATAATTCAACCAATGGAACCATTTCCGGTGCAGCCACCATTCCATTTAATACCAATGTTACCGGTCTTATAAGTCCAACAGGTGATATTGATAATTACAAATTTGTGATCACCACCGGCGGTACTATTACCATAACATTAGGTACCCTGCCTGGCGATTACGACCTGAAACTGCTGAACAGCGCAGGTACACAATTGGCCATTTCACAGGCCGGCGGCACCTCGGGCGAAACCATCAACAGAACCATGACCCCGGGTACCTATTATGTACAGGTATACGGTTATAATGGCGCCAATAGTGCCAGCACCTGTTACACCTTACGCGTAGCGTTAGGCACAGCCAGCCGTTTGGAAACTGATCGTATTACCAGCAACGTGCAGAAAGTAGATGTATTCCCGAACCCGGCTAATAGCATAGTGAACCTGAACCTTACCGGTTTCACCGGAAAATCGGATGTAGCCCTGTTTGATGTAAATGGCCGCATCGTATTAACCCGCATTGTTAACGCAGTTAACACGCAGTTTGATATTTCCGGATTGCCTAAAGGAATTTATATGATGAGAATTAAGCATGACGGCAAGGAAGTGAATATGACGAAGATCATTAAGCAATAGCGAAAAAGATAATGCGAAACAAAAGGCCGTCTCATTTTGAGACGGCCTCTTTTATTTAGTCAGTTTTTTTTACGTAGTACTGATCCTGGTTTTCGTAAAAGTGAGCCAGGTCTTCTTTGGCAGTGGCTATTGCTTTTATTTTATCTTCATAATAAAGCTTGCCTATTGAATATTCATAGGCATTAGCCAATTGCCTTGATTTTCCTTTTACTTCGGGGTCGTCTTTATGCGCCTCCAGGTTCTTCATCCTGGCAATAAGTCCAAACACTTTATTACTACCCAGGTTATCCATAATCTCTGCAGCTTTGTATCTGTTCTCAATAATTTCATTACAAAGTTCTACTGCAGCCAGGCGTAATACGCGGTCACCCACCAATCCTATTTTCTTAAAAATGTGTTGTTGCTCGGTCATAAATTGTTATACAGCTGAATTTCAATGCAATATAGGCATTTCGCCCAATTGTTATTATTTCTTTTTTTACTGGATGGCGGAATAATGGCTACAGCCGTGTCATTCTTATATGAGAGTGACCTACTTATATTGGCTCCTATTGTTTTTAATTACAGCGAATTGTAGCCTGGCACAGCAGTCAGATTCTGCCCGTTGGCATAAAAATGTGATCCGGTATAATCTTTCAGGCGCCTTATTATTTGGAATGAACCATTACATTGTTTTCGGCTACGAACGGGTGCTTTCACCCAAAAGAAGCATTTCGGTAAACTTTGGTAAAGCATCACTGCCTAAACTGATAAGTATAAGTACTGATAGCGTTCAAATGAAAAGTGACAAAAAACGAAGTGGGGTTAATTTTTCGATCGATTATCGTTTTTACCTGGCTTCAGAAAACAAATACAAAGCACCGCATGGTTTATATATAGGACCTTATTATTCCTATAATCGGTTTACAAATGAAGTACAATGGACCTATACAAACAGCACTACAAACAATGAGGTAACCAGTAATACAAAATTCAACATTCATACCGTTGGGTTCGAACTGGGTTATCAGTTTATATTCTGGAAACGCCTGGCCCTCGATTTGGTTTTGGCTGGCCCCGGATTGGGCTTTTATGATTACAAAGCAACCTTCGACAGCAATTTAGACGCGGCCACCAAAGAGCAGTTACAGAATGGTTTAAAACAGTTACTCACTCAAAAATTTCCGGGCATGAATTATGTGTTCAGCGATGAAGAGATCAATGCCAATGGCGTCATGCGCACCAATACCATCGGGTACCGGTATATAGTTCATGTGGGGTTTAGTTTTTGAACAACTGCACCTGCTTACTGATTAAATATCTTAATAGCTAAACAAACCTCGGCATAAAATCGCCCTGTAAACACCCGGGGATCGGTATACTAGAACTTAATAGTAATGTCGGCAGTTACCCGCACCGGCATTTGCGGCGCCAGGCGGTACGACCAGTATTTTTCATTCGTCAGGTTATCTACCTTCACCCCTAAGCGATAGTGTTGCTGATCGTATAATACCGTAGCATCAAGCAC
>CBIMFG010000916.1:0-3083 GCA_966243125.1 uncultured Niastella sp. | reverse complement strand
CTGCCGGGGCCATTTCATTTGTTGCCGTAATTACGCCTGAATTTACGCACAGTTCAACCTGTGGTCTTATAGCGTTCTCAATATATAATTGTATCGGTTTCATATTATGCTGACACTTTAAATGATTCGAGCAAAGAAAGATCGTTGTAATAGTTACTACGGGCCAACGCCTGTTCATTCTCTGAACTGATCAGCTTCCATAAGGGAGCAGAGGCTGCTTGTTCCATGTCATTTTCTACCATGGTTATCATTTCCTTTAACACATTACAATAAACAGACGGGTTATTGAACCCGTTTACTTTACTGTACCGGTGGGGCAGATAACCACCGCCGCAAACATTTCGCTTATTACACTGCTGACAGGTAGTACATAAATGCTGGTGACTGTTATAATACAGGCTGATATTCTTTTCCAGGAATATATCGGCAATTTCGTTTTGATGAATATTTGTACTGGTAGCTGTGATCCCATCCTTGCAACTTTTTAATGTATCAACAGTTTCCAGATCGCCATTGGTTTCAACAATAAGGGAACCGCATTTGGTTACACCCAATTGCTCATGACCTTCGTAAATACCGCTCTTCAGCCCCATGATGGAATAAAAAAACAAGAGTAAAGGTTTGCGCTCATCCGGATCTTCTTTCCACAACCTGTACAAGCCCTTTAAAAGCCGGATATATTTTTCTTCCTCCTCCTTTTTGTAAGTTTCCCAGGTATGAAGCGGCAGAAGTGTATTTACCAGTCCTGGTTTCAGTTCCTTATAAAGTGCATACAACTCTGCCGCATCTTCTTCGGGGTTGAGCACAGAAATGAGCCCCAGCTTTTTGATCTGCAACTTTTTCAGATTTTGATATATTTCATCAAAGCTGCCTTTACCATTCCGGTATATGCGATGCTGGTCATGAATTTTTTTGGTACCATCTATCGTTACGCCTATATCAATCTGGGTCTCCTGCAAAAAATCAACCCACTCCGGGGTTAGCAACGTACCATTCGTTTGCACGGTCATGGCATAGCGTATATCATTTCCTTTCAGGTGCTCGTCGAGTAATTTTCTGGTGCCTGTATAGAATTCAGGCGTTGTTAGTAATGGCTCGCCGCCATGAAGTACAATGATCACATTATTAACCCCTTCCTGCTTTGAATAAACGGCTATTTTCCTGCATAAGACTTCCATTGTTTCAAGCGACATAAACTTTGGTTGCTTCAGGTAGGAACTATCTTCCAGGTTATACATATAGCAATAAGTACAGTTAATATTGCACCTGCTTGCAACTTTTATAACGTATGTATTGATTGGCATATACTCAATTATATTCAACTTATAAATCAGGTTTTGTAACCAGGTCAGCCTTTGAAATAAGGCCGTTTGCCGGTGGCAAACAGCCTTACAAAAATCAATTAAGCCATATCACCAATTGAAGAAAATTGATGAAAAGTTGACTCAGAGAAAGTGCCTACGCTGCAAGAGTCACCAATGTTGGTTCCACCCATAATAGCTGCTAAAAGATCTACCTTTTCTTTTCTTGCATCTTCAGCGCTGTACAATACTTCAACTTCGCTTTTTGTTTCAACCATGTTTGATTTCATTTTTTAAATTTTAATTTTTTATAGCAATACCCAACTTACTGCCTGGGAATTGGCAGAGCATATTTTTACAAGCATGCCCGGCTTGTCTTTAGTACTAAAAAAGTTTGGTCAAGAGATCTCCCGAACCGGTTGTTACCGGTACTGTAGTCCTTTTAAATCCAGTAATTAATTAGAATTATTTTCCTATTCTTCTTTTTTCTTCGCTACCAGCGGAGTTAGTATTAATTGAATTATTTTTCTTCTTATGCTGGAAATTATAGGCAGCAGTTAATCTTACACCGGAGATCATTTCCCGGTAGCTTTTGGATGTGATCAGCGTGTTTTCATAAACGCTTTTGTATCTTTCATATCCACTATGAAAAATGTCGTTTACGAAGAAGGAGAATCGCCAGGTGTCGCCAATTTTCTTCGAAACAAAAGCATTCATGATCACTGTGTTCTTTACCTGATCATTATCGCTATTAAAGGGTGCAGTTTCCGACACATCAAAACCTATAGCCGACACCCACCATTTTTTTATAATTACCGACGTATTCAACGTCGCTGAAAAATAAGCGCTGTTGCTGGCATAAGCGTAGCCTTTCAAATTACCTTTAAATTGTAAATAACCCGCAAACCCGTTCAGGGAAGTATTGAGCCAGGGAAACAATTGCGGGTTATAGGATGCTACCAATAGCAGGGAACTGGAATTAGAAAAATTACCCTTTTGCATATGCCAGGCGCCAAGGCTGTCTACTATTGTCTGAGAAGTAATTCTCTTAAGCATGCGGCTATAGACCAACTGAAACACATGCTTGCCATGTAAGGTATATGCCAATTCGTTACGGAACCGTTTTGAAGGCAACAGAAAAGGATCCCCTACTGAAAACACTTTATCTGTATTGTATATTTTAAATGGATTTACATCAAAGAATGCAGGCCGTTGTAACTGTTCTGCAAAACTATAACTGAACTGATGCGATGGGTTTTTTGAATAAAAAACAAACACATTAGGCAAATAATTTGTGTACCGGCGGGTAAGCAATTGATCATTTACCTTGTTTTTTGTTGCTGTTTGTTCAACCCGCATACCCAGGCGGTAATTGATAAACTTATTCACTTTGTGCGTAAAGGTGCCATACAATGCCCCCACATTTTCGGCGTATGAAAAATACTGGCTTTCACTTGAATCTACATAACCCGAACCATTCCTCCAATCGTATTGAATAGTACCACCGTTTTTTGTAGTGCCATACCTTGCTCCTGCATTTATCTGGAATTTGGAGCCGGCCCAGGGATATGTATAATCTATACTCGCCGATTTATTGTTTATGCTTAATGGTAAGCCATTATTGAACTGATTCCTGAATTCGGCCGTACTGCTTTCATTTGCCTTATAAACCGTTCCCAATATACCCTCCCTGTTCTCATTGTACCAATAAGAAGACAACATTACTTTTAACGATGACCCTTTCTTTAATTGCAGTTTATAAAACAGATCGCCATTAAAATA
>CBIMFG010000915.1:0-3083 GCA_966243125.1 uncultured Niastella sp. | reverse complement strand
CCATCGCCGGGCCCTGAAGGACCCGGCAAAAGGCCTGCGGCCAACCGTCCTTCGAATGGAACACCTATCGGTAGGGGATTACCTTACTCTTTCCTCTGCTAATCCATTGTCTTATGCCTATTATATCACACGCTTTTTTATTGGCAGAGATGATAGTGCCCTGGTCGCCTTGTAATAGGATGACGCCTTCTTCCAGGAAATTAAACAGGGTTTTGTACAGCACGCCGGGTCTGATCTCTTTTTTACGGTGAATAGTTGCCTGCAGATCGCGCAGGATGATCACTACATCGAGCAAGTAATGGGTACCCGGGAATTTATGAATGTAGCAGGAGATCCGGTAGGTTTTATCATCGGGCCCCGCCACAAAAATATCTTCCACCTGTTCATCGAGGGCTATAGCTCTTTGCATTTGGCTATGCACTTCATGGTGCCCGGGAAACATTCGGTTGAGGAATTCTACTATATTTTTTTTAGCAGGTCTGTCGGGTTGTTTAAACCACAGTTCTTCAGCTGCCACATTCCAGTGTTGTAAAACAAAATGCCGGTCGGTAATAAATACGGCGTCCTGACAATCATTTAAAATGCTTTCCAGCCAGGGGGCCATCTCACGGTAATTGGTTGTAAAAGTTGGGTTCATAGGGCTATCTCAAAAAATATTAAGTAACCAGTTTGTTCACGTACTCACATCGTAAATTGTGCCAATAACATAACCACTTTACAATCAAACGCTAAACAAATCAGGTAAGGGACATTCATTCCCACAAATAGAAAAACGTTCCCATACATTAGTATCTTATGCGGCCCCAAAGTATGTGCATAAATTTCTGTTTGTTATTAGATTACATAGTTTTACTTATTACCATGTACATAAAAATCAAAAGCCTGTAGAATTGTATAAAGTACATTAATGGCGCTGCCATTCTTCTTTGAGCATGGAGTATACATACAGGTCAACAAACTCGTTGTTTACAAATTCTCCCTGTCTTATAATGCCTTCTTTTTTAAAACCCAGCCTTTCAGGGATGGCCTGACTTTTAACATTGGCAGTGGCTGCCCGTATTTCTATGCGGTTCAATTGCAGGTAAGAAAATCCTTCGTCAATAATGGCTTTACAACACCGGGTAATAACGCCCCGGCCCACCCAGTCCTTATCGATCCAATAACCAATAGAAGCGTTTTTATTGATGAGATCGATGTTGTACAAACCCACTCGCCCTATCATAACCTGGTGGAGCATGATCACATAGCCCATTTCGGTGTGGTTGGCGTATCGTTGTTTTGACTGGTTGATGTATTTTCTAAAGTCTTCCACTGAGCGCAAATGATCAACCCAGGGCAACCACGCCCGCAAATGCTGGCGGTTAACCTTCACCAGCTGATACAGGGTTTCAGCATGGTGATTGTCGATCAGCACCATTGCAAGTGTGTTATCCACCTTTATTTTAACGCTCATCTGTAAAATCATATTTACGATGATTGAATTTACTGATTTATTGAACATGTATGTTCTATCGTAGTATGCTGATATGTGTAACATTAACCATGGATTGCCTTCGGCGATCCAGAAACGCTTATATTACCCAAAGGCCTGCACCCGCCGTCCCGTCGGTGGCAGGCCTTTTTATTTGTCTGCTCTGCCGAGCGAGCTCGGCGAGCCGCCAAATAAAAAGGCCCCGCACTTCGTGCGAGGCCTTTGTTACCCGACCTGGATTCGAACCAAGACAAGCAGAACCAGAATCTGCGGTACTACCGTTATACTATCGGGCAATTTGCTAAAGAGCTGACTGCAAAACTAGAATTTATCTCAATGGCAACAAAATTCTTTTTTACAAAAGAAAAGCCGCTAAATGACTTGCATTCAGCAGCTTAATACTCTTAGCCATTACCAATATTCAATTAAAGATCGCAGCCAGTTATGGCGGGGTAGGTTACCTGCTTCTAATCCTTTTTTTACTTTGGCCTGTTTGCCCCCATTTCCCAGATCATATCGAAGGATTTCGTAAGTTGTAGCCTCAAATTTAAACGGCCGTTTTTTTGAACGAACTGGATCTGATACAACAACTCCGGGCAGGAGACGAAGGGGCATTCAAATTATTGGTAGCAAACTATCAGGATCTCGTATATAACACGGCGCTTGGAGTAGTTCAAAACAGTGAAGATGCTGAAGACGTGGCCCAGGAAGTATTCATTCAGGTTTATCGTTCCATAGATCAATTCAAGGGCGACGCCCGCCTTAGTACCTGGATCTACCGCATTACCACCACCAAAGCTTTAGATCACATCCGAAGCCGCAAACGTAAAAAACGCTTTGCCTTTATTACCAGTCTTTTTGGCCCTAATGATGAATTAGTGCATGAACCGGTTGATTTTCAACACCCGGGTGTGACTTTAGACCGCAAGGAACAGGCGGCCCTGTTGTTTAGAATGATTGATCAATTGCCTGAAAATCAGAAAGTAGCATTCACTTTACATAAAACGGAAGAGCTGAGTTACCAGGAAATTGCCGATGTTATGCAATTATCGGTATCGGCGGTAGAGTCGCTATTGTTCAGGGCAAGGCAAAACCTGCGCAAACTGCTTGAAAAATATTATCAACAGAATAATTCACAGGACAAGTAAGCGGCTCGAAGGTTTTAGGATTTATTAGCGTCAAATATATAAGTTTACATCGTAAATTACACTTATGTCAATCGATTCAAATAACGACTCCCGGATAGATGCGGTGCTGAATAGCCTGGATGGGATGCAGCGGGCCAAAGCCCCTGATTTTCTGTATACCAGGCTGCAAGGAAGGATGGAGCAAGAGTTTGACCAGGGTGGTCCGCTCGGCCGCTGGCTTACCAAGCCTGTGCTGGCTTTAACGATTGCAGCAATTATTCTCATTGCAAATGCTACCACCGTGTTAAAAATGTGGGAGCAAAACACGGCTACCTCTAACGTAAATAACGAATCAGGTCAAATAGTAGCAGCAGAATACCCTGCAGGCGGTGTATACCCTGTATATAATGAAAATTCACTGGAACCATGATTAGGCCCCCCCGTCAAAGATGGCTTTTGGTACTTGTAGCGATCTTACTATTGAC
>CBIMFG010000914.1:0-3083 GCA_966243125.1 uncultured Niastella sp. | reverse complement strand
AGGTCCCGGCGCCAGATCTCAGACTGGGTGCGATGGTCTTCATCGAAATAAACAGGGAGTACCTGTTGTAATTGGAGTTGCATGCTTTCGATATAATTACTGGATCATGAAACAAGCCTGCCCTTGGGTGTTGTTCCGGTGAGCAGGCTTGTTGCTTATTTAAATATAGTACTATTTTATGGGTGTAACACGGGTTCAAGCGCCGCCATGCCGGCTGCAGTTGGATCAGTGTATTTTACCTGCACATCGGAGTGGTTTCGTTTGGGACCTGTTATTTTAGCCATTGTATCCAGGTACTTGTTCAGTTGTTTCAGGCTGTTGGTGCTTTTATCAACCAGGTTTATTTCAAACTCGCCACCAAAGTCTTTACCACCGCTGGTCATGAACACATCCTGCCACATGGCCAAAGAAGCATCCAGCGCGGCTTTACCGCTGCTGTCAGAAACGGCAGAGGCGCCGGATCTCATAATACGTTGCATGTCGATGTAACCACCAAACGTTTTACCTGCGAGGCGGCTGGTGAAGGGGAAGTTGTTGTTACCACCAGCTAAAAAGGCATTCAAATGCTCAGGTGTATTGCTGGCTGCAAACCAATCGTTGTTCAATTGAAAATGAACGTTGCTGGTAACTTCAGGTATTTCCTGGGTCTTTTTTTGCAGAATGTTGAACAACTTATCGAACGAAGGTTTTTCGTTTACAGAGGTAGCAAACAAAATGTTTGCGTGTGGCATATCGTTCTTGATAACCATTGGTGCACCGCCATCGGGGTTAGGGATGGTTGTTTCGTGTTTGATCTCGAAATCGCTTACTGCTATCAGTACATCGCCTTTAGTGGCTTTTACAAATTCAGCAGTGCTGTATCCTTCGCTGCTCAGGAATCCATTCACCATACCATCAACACCCATGAGTTTAAGTAGCTCTACAAAGCCTTGTGGCTGGTATTTGAAAGCAAATACGGCCGCTACATTTTTTGATGGAATGCGGTTGATCATGTCGGCGCTTATTTTTCCGCCGGCATATTTTTCCATCAGGGCTTTCAATTCCTTATTTACGAAAGTTTTTGATCTAAGGGTGATCTTACCATTATCGAAATTCAGGGCGGCGCCATAAGTATTGCCTTCGAACAGTACGTTCATCTTAAGCAACGACAACATGCCTCCAAGGCTGTTATAATATTGTTCAGCGTTTACCCAATAATGAATATCGCCGGGCTCTTTCATGATCGTAGCAAAGCGGTCATCGCTCATAAGGTTGTTCTTTGCAGGCAGGTCGAACAACTCAACAGCGAATCTTTGTAAGCTATCTGTGGTAAAAGCGAAAGGTTCGCTTCCATCAGAAGAACTGTTGAACTGGCTGCCGAGTGAAGGCATAGGAACATCAGCAATGAACACAAAGCGTTCTTTTGTCCAGGCCACCAGGCTTTTACGACCGGTGTTCAACACGCTTACGTCACCATTTTTAACCACTTTACCGCCTTTATTTACGTTGGTGGTAAAGGTTTCAAAAGAAGCGGCGTCTTTAATACCTCCTTCAACGGCTACATAACCACCCTGGCCTTGTTTTTTTACAAATACGCCCAGGTCGCCCTGTACGTCAACACCAGAACTGGCGGGATCCTGCAATATTTTTTTAGCAAAAGAGTCGGTTTCATTGGCATATGCCTCTTTGAACCACTGGTTTTGCTGAATTTCCTGCCAGCTTAGTTTTGAGGTAAGCGACTTAACATTAACATGTAAAGCGAAAGAAGCATCTTTAGGTATGGCTATACCTGTTTTATTGCTGCTACAGGATACGATACTGGTAAGGGCTACTGCCAGCAGTAAAAGTGAGAATAGGTGACGTTGCATATCATCGTTTGGTTTAAAAATACGAGATCAAATAAACAATTTATTGGTTAGCTCTGCAAGTGCTACAGTTTGTTGTTCGCCGGTTTTTAAATTTTTAACAACACCTGTATTATTTTGTATCTCTGTACTGCCAATAATTACAATAAATCCGATATTTTTCTTTTCTGCATATTTAAACTGCTTGTCCATTTTCGCCGACTCGTGGTACAGTTCGCACCGAATGCCTTGTTTACGCAATAACTGCATAGTATTGAACGCTTTACTGCTTTCTGCGGCTCCCATATTAAAGAACAGCACCTGGGTGCCGGTATAAACGCCTTCGGGGAACAGGTTCAGTTCTTCCAGTACATCATAAATACGGTCTACCCCAAAGCTGATACCCACACCGGGAATATTGGGCACGCCAAACAAACCGGTAAGGTCATCGTAACGGCCGCCGCCGCCAATGCTGCCCATTTTAACGGTGGCCGGGCCTTTGGCTTCGAAAATAATGCCGGTGTAATAGTTCAGGCCACGGGCCAGGGTGAAATCGAGGATGAGTGGTGAGTGGTGAGTGGTGAGTTGTGAGTTGTCCACTACATATTTCAACTCTTCTATCCCTTGTTTGCCAATTTCCAAGTGGCCGAGTAATTGCTCAATCAGGTTCAGTTTTTCATTATTTGAACCGTCGATGAGGAGGTATTTTTCGATGGTGCTGATCTGCGCTTCGTTCAAGCCCCGCTGGGTTAGTTCTTCCTTTACTTTATCCAGACCAATTTTGTCGAGTTTGTCGATGGCAATGGTAATATCAACCATTTTGTTGGCGCCACCACAGAACTCGGCCAGGGCGGCCAGAATTTTGCGGCTGTTGATGCGCAGTTCGTAACCGGTTAAACCCAATTGTGTGAACACTTCATTATAAATATTTACCAGCTCTACTTCGTTCAGCAATGACTTGCTGCCCACCACATCGGCATCGCATTGATAAAACTCCCGGTAACGGCCACGTTGGGGTCTGTCGGCGCGCCAAACCGGTTGAATCTGGTAGCGTTTGAACGGGAAGGTAAGCTGTCCGTGGTTCATGGCTACATAACGGGCAAATGGGATGGTGAGATCGTATTTGAGCGCGCGTTCGGTAAGGCCTTTTACATTCTTTCCTTCCAGCACTTTTTCAAAATCTGTGCGGGCCTGTTGATGTTTGTCGGGATTGTCGAGTCCGTTGTTCAGTATTTTGAAGATCAGTTTATCGCCTTCTTC
>CBIMFG010000913.1:0-3085 GCA_966243125.1 uncultured Niastella sp. | reverse complement strand
TGTCAACTCTACCATATCAACACTATCAACTTACTTTAGCCACCCGTTTTTCCCCATCCACTCCTGCACTAAATCCATCCACTTCACCTCACTGGTTTTATTAATCAACCCAAAGCCATGACCGCCTTTTTCGTACAGGTAAAAATCAAATGGCACTTTATTCTTTTGCAGGGCGGTAGCAAACAACAACATATTCTGCACTTTTACCGTGCTGTCGTCCTCGGCATGCACCAGGTAAGTAGGAGGTGTTTTTTTAGTTACCTGCAATTCATTGGAGTATTCCTCTTTTTTTTCGGGCGAAGGGTTCTTACCAATTAAATTTTCCCGCGAACCCATATGGCAAATGCTATCGGCAAAACTTATAACGGGGTACACCAGGATCATAAAATCAGGACGCAGATTCGCTTTCTTACCAGCATCGATGTACGCATGGTTAAAATGCGTACCGGCGGTAGAAGCCAGGTGCCCACCAGCAGAGAATCCAATAACGCCCACCCTGTTCTTATCGATCTCCCACTCTTTTGCGCGGTCACGCACCAGTTGAATAGCCCGTTGCGCATCCTGAATGGGCCCTATTTCTTTATTGATCATTGTTTCATCGCTGGGCAGCCTGTATTTTAAAACAAAGGCGGTTACGCCCATTTCGTTAAAGCGCTTGGCCACGTCGCTACCTTCATGCACTTCGGCCACCATGCGGTAACCACCGCCAGGGATAACGATTACGGCGGCGCCATTGGCTTTTTCTTTGGGAGGAAGGTAAACAGTGAGGGTTGGCCGGCTGATCTTTGCAACCATTACCCGGCCCGATTGGGCGTTAGTATCCGCTTTTTCTTCATCAGGCACCGGCCTGGAATTTGGGATTGAATCGGGGTACAGCGGAAGAACGGTTTGGGCATTAGTTATCAAAGAGCAAATTAAGGTTACAGAAAGAGAGAATAGTTTTTTCATACGTTCCTGCTTATAATCAAATTTACTTTTTTGATTTAAAAGTTGCCAGTCATTCTTTGTCCGGGGAAAAAATTTCCGGGCAAGCATAAAAACAAAAAGCTGACAACCTCATTAGGCTGCCAGCTTTCTTTATGCTAAAAAGTTAGAAAACTTAGAACTAAAAACTTTGAACTATATAACTAACATGGCATCTCCATAACTGAAGAAGCGGTATTTATCCTTGATGGCTTTTCTATACGCTTCCATAGCCAGGTCGTAACCGGCAAAAGCGCACACCATGATCAGCAGACTGGTTTTAGGCAGGTGCAAATTGGTTATCAGAGAATCGGCAATATTGAACTGGTAGGGCGGGTGAATGAAGATATTCGTCCAGCCCTCAGATGGTTTCAACAGTTTATCAGCGGTGTAAGAACTTTCAATAGCCCGCATGGTGGTAGTACCAACTGAACAAATGCGGTGTTTGCCCTCGATAGCCTTATTCACTACTTTGCAGGAAAGGTCATCTATTTTGTAGTACTCGGCATCCATCTTGTGTTTGCTGAGGTCTTCTACTTCAATAGGGCGGAAGGTTCCCAAACCGGTGTGCAGGGTTACTTCGGCAAAGCGAATGCCTTTAATTTCAAGTCTTTTTATCAGTTCTATACTGAAGTGCAAACCAGCGGTAGGCGCAGCAACAGCTCCTTCGTGTTTTGCATAAACTGTTTGGTAACGCTCTTTATCTTCAGCTTCAGGTTTGCGTTTGATGTACTTAGGCAGCGGAGTTTCGCCCAGAAATTCCAGCATGTTGCGGAACTCTTCATCGGTACCATCCCACAAAAAGCGAATGGTTCTGCCACGTGAAGTGGTGTTATCGATCACTTCAGCGATCAGCTCATCATTCTCACCAAAATATAATTTATTACCAACGCGAATTTTACGGGCAGGGTCCACAATTACATCCCACAACCGGTTAGGTTTATTTAATTCACGCAACAGGAACACCTCTATCTTTGCGCCCGTTTTCTCTTTCCGTCCATACATCCGGGCAGGGAACACCTTGGTATTATTCACTACGAACACGTCCTTATCATCAAAATAATCCATGACATCGCGGAAGTGTTTGTTCTCAATTTGGCCAGTGCTGCGGTGCACAACCATTAAACGCGCATCTTCACGCTTCTTTGTAGGGTGTTGGGCAATAAGGTTAAGTGGTAGATCGAACCGGAACTGTGAAAGTTTCATGTGTTATTTTGACTGTTATGATAAAGCCACATGATAGCAACGTGGAGGAGTAAGATCAGGGTACATCGGGGTGATATTCCGATACAAACGAGGTCTTACGGCACCAGGTTTGACATCATGTAAGCTCAAATTCGAGCGGGCAAAGGTAATTAAAAAAGAACCCGAACCCAAATTTATCCTTCGACTCCGCTCAGGACCTGGCTTTGCTCAGAAATTTAGCACCTAATTTAACATGCACCATTGGTGTATTCTCTGCTAACAATTGGCAGATTATTACGAAATTTAGGGAGACACGAGCACCACAGCCATTACCTCAATTGTTCGCGCCTTTAAAATAACCTCGGGATTTAAAAAAGTCACGGTCATTTAATTATTGAACGAGTATGAGAAAAGCTATCTCTTTGCTGCCTGTCCTGTTGTTGGCTATCATTTTGCCATCCATGGCGCAACTGCCAGCCCACAAACCTAAAACCGCCCCCCTGCCACCCCATCCTACTCCGGTTGTTCCAAAACCGGCTTCCAAAAAATACCCCAGCCTGTTGTGGGAGATCAGTGGTAACGGCCTTAAAAAACCATCGTATTTATTTGGAACCATGCACGTGAGTGATAAACTGGCCTTTCACCTGGGCGATTCGTTTTACACAGCTATCAGAAGCGCCGATGTGGTGGCGCTGGAAACCAATCCCGAAAGCTGGCAGGATGATTACAGCCAATCTGTTTTTTTCCGCGGCAACCGCCGCGGCGGTTCCAGTGCAGCCAGCTTGTATGCCGCCAACCGCTGGGAATGGCCAACCGACCATATGCGAATCACCACCTTTGCCATCGACCGTTATGAAGAAGCCATAAAAGCAGCCCTGGCCGTGGAACCTTCCATGATCAACGGCATGCTGTACCGCACATACGGACGCCAGTCAGA
>CBIMFG010000912.1:0-3087 GCA_966243125.1 uncultured Niastella sp. | reverse complement strand
GTTTGATACACGTTGGTGATAGCAGTTATAGCGGTAGGCGATCCCTGCAGGGCCACGCGTTGCATATAATGTTTAACACCGCGGGCTCCACCCATTTCTTCCCCGCCACCAGCACGTCCCGGGCCGCCATGCACCAGCAAGGGTAACGGCGAACCATGGCCGGTACTTTCTTTGGCACATTCATTATTCAGCACCAGTATTCTACCATGGTATGTTGCAGCGCCTAACACATAATCGCGGGCTATTTTATTATCAGCAGTTACAATAGAGCAAACCAGTGAGCCTTTTCCTTTTTTGGCCAGTGCGACAGCCTCATCAATATTGTTGTATGGCATAATGGTGCTAACGGGACCAAATGCTTCTACATTATGCACCGCTTCGCTGTCAAAAGGTTTTTCGTTCTTTAATAACAGCGGGCTCATAAAGGCGCCTTTTTTTGAATCGGCGTCTATTACCTGTACACTATCCAGTGAGCCATAAACAATTTGGGAAGAAGCCAGTAGTTTTTGCACCTGTGCCAGCACCTCTTCACGCTGGCTTTGGCCGGCCAGCGAACCCATGCGCACTTTATCGTTTTCAGGGTTACCAATGGTGGTTTGACTGAGCGCTTTTCCCAATGCCAGGTAAACATCTTCCATTTTGTTTTGCGGAACAAAGATGCGGCGGATGGCTGTACATTTTTGTCCGGCCTTGGTGGTCATTTCGCGGCGAACTTCTTTTATAAAAAGATCCCATTCAGGCATGTTGGGTGTTACATCGTCACCCAGTACAATGCAGTTAAGGGAATCGGCTTCCATGGTAAAAGGAACATTCTCTGCAAGTATACGTGGTTGTGATTTCAACATTAAACCGGTTGAGGCCGAGCCCGTAAACGTAATAACATCCTGTGAGCTAACATGTTCCAACAGGTCGCCGGCAGAGCCGCATAACAGTTGTAGGGAGCCCTCGGGTAAAATGCCGGAGGCAATTATTTCCTGCACCACAGTTTCGGTAAGGTAAGAGGTAACGGTAGCTGGTTTAACAACTGCCGGAACACCTGCCAGCAGGTTAACTGCAATTTTTTCCAACATACCCCATACCGGGAAATTGAAGGCATTGATGTGAACCGCCACGCCTTCTTTAGGCACCAGTATATGCTGACCCATAAAAGTACCGCCTTTGCCCAGGGAAATGGGATCGCCATCTACACAATAGGGTTCGTTAGGAAACTTGCGGCGCAGCGATGCGTAAGAGAACAGGTTGCCGATACCGCCTTCAATATCAACCCAGCTGTCGGCCCTGGTAGCGCCGGTTTTATAACTGATAGCGTAGAATTTGTCAAGATGATTGCGGAGGTGTAAAGCCAATGCTTTTAACATGAGGCCGCGTTCGTGAAAAGTGAGTTTACGCAGGGCAGGGTTGCCGGTTTTTCTTGCATAATCAAGAATGGCGTTGAAATCGAGACCGCGGGTAGAAGCATAGCCAATTGTTTCGCCATTTACCGCATTGTACAATGCCTGTCCTTCTCCGTCGCCGGTGATCCACCGGCCGGTTACATAATTACCCAATTTTTTCATTCAAAATGTAGTTTTTGTTTTTTCCAATGGCATAGTCGTCAATGGTCAATCGTCAAAGGTGAATAACTCGCGATTGTTTAAACTAATAAACAAATAGCGGCAGTCCCGATTAATCCGGAACCCATTGACCATTCACTATTGACCATTCACGCCTATCTAATAATAATCGCGACTGCTAATGTAGTATATCCCCGGCTAATACCATCATACTGAAAGCCGGTATAGGACAGCTGCAGGTTGAGGCGGTTGGTTTTTTGAGGCAGGTTAATGCCGCCGGCGGCGCCATACCCTATGGTAGCGCGGGCCTTCGACATATTGTTTAGGAGAAAATAGATGCCGCCGGTTCGTAGGGAGGCATACACATTTGAGATGGGATAATATTTTATGCCCGCCAGCACTGGAATGGCATACGACTTATTTTTTGCATCTGAATAAATGGCTTTATCGCCCGTGAAGTAGTTATACGAGGCCTCAATTTCTGCAGCGAAGTATTTGGAAAACATTTTTTCGGCGCCTACCAGGCCACCAATGCCAACATGGTTGCTTGCAAGGTTTGATAATCCAAACGAAACACTGGCGCCCAGTCGGAAGATGGGCCCGGGTTTTATTTGAGCAACACCGGTTTGTACAAACACGATGATTGCTAATAAGGTAAGCCGCAAACAATTAGCCATTACTCTGCAGGATTAATGGTGCGAAAATAGTTAAACCCATTTATTAAACGGATTTAAAACCCACTAGCGTATAAAAGGGGTTAACTTTGCTCCGATTTTTTAAATATCTAAAACTAACATATTTATGTCGCGGTTTATTATAGCATTGGTAAGTTTTGGCCTATTGGCTGGCGCCTGCAATGATGCTTCTCATGATGAACATGCTGAACACAAAAATGGATATGCTCCTACTTTAAAAACCAGGGAAGATACCCTGTTTCATGAAGTGATGAAGGGCCACGACGCCGGTATGGCCGTACTGGGTAAGCTGCGGGGAAACATAAAAGAAACGGCCACTCAACTCGATAGTCTTAATAAACTGCCCGCTAAAAAAGTAGATGCTGCCTATAAAGAGGCATTAACCAGCATACACACCGACCTTACCATTGCGGATACGGAGATGGATAACTGGATGCAGAAATTTAAACTTGATTCAGTAGCCGATAACAAAGAGTTGCGTATTAAATACCTGGAAGGGGAAAGGGATAAAGTAACGGCGGTGAAGGAACATATCATTTCTGCGTTGGAACGGGCAGACTCACTTTTCAAAGGCAAAAGTCAGTAGGTTTAAGGTTTAAGGTTTAAGGTTTAAGGTTGAGAATTTCGGCGGCGCAAGTTCGCGATTAATTTCAAAATTCGCGAACCCACTCACTACTGACTACTGACCACTCACCACTCACCACTGACATCCTGGCGCAAAATACTTCTGGTAAATATTTTGCCGGAGTTATTCCCATGCAAACTTTAGAAACTCCGCTTCAATTCATACAACATACCGATCATGAGCTGTTGGATGCTTATTCCCAAACCATTACCGG
>CBIMFG010000911.1:0-3092 GCA_966243125.1 uncultured Niastella sp. | reverse complement strand
CCCTGTGGAATGCCACCATTAATACCAAAGATCTGTCGCGGTATTCGCAGGTCAATGAAAATTTTTATGCAGACTATTATGCTTCTCAATTCCTGCGCTTTACCGGCCGGTTAGGAATAAGCAAAACTGAATCCAATGGAGAGGTTTTTTATCCTGCCAGCCATACCCTGTTTGTGAACTATAACACGCCCGATCTGCTGTTGCGTAAAGGGCAGTATACCTACAGTAATGGAGATGAGAACAGGTTGAACATAGATCTTCTGGGCAACTATGCCCGTTCATTCGGCAACCATATTATTACGGCGAACCTGGGTACTAACATAAGTGCCCTTAACAGGCGCAATGCAAGTTTTACTGCTGAAGGATTTCCCAATGATTACCTGTCGGATATTTCGTTTGCCCGTCAGTACCAGCAGAACAGCCGTCCCAGCGGAAGTGAAAATACCACCCGTGATATTGGTATTACCAGCGGATTGAGCTATTCTTTTGCCGATCGTTATTTTGTGGAAGGTACTTACCGTATGAGCGCTTCTTCGCAGTTCGGAAAAGAGAATCGCTGGGGGCCTTTCTGGTCGGCCGGTTTGGGCTGGAACCTTCATAAAGAAGCTTTCATGAAAGATTTTCCTTTTATCAACCAGCTGAAGGTAAGAGGTTCTTTAGGCTATACCGGATCGCAGAACTTTAACTCCTACCTGGCGAAATCTACTTTTAACTACGACCCAAGCAATAGCTATCTCGGGAATTTCGGCGCCTTTTTAATGGGCCTGGAAAATGAAAGCCTCAAATGGCAGCGTAAGTACGATCAGAACGTGGGTGCGGAATTTGTTTTGTTCAACCGCAAGGTGAGTGGCCGCTTCGATTATTATGTTTCCAATACTGACGACCTGCTCACTGATGTATCTGTTCCGCTTTCCACCGGTTTCACTTCCTACAAAGAGAACCTGGGGCAGATCCAGAACCGGGGCCTTGAGTTTCGGGTAAGCTGGAGCGTTTGGGCCGATAAAAAGAAGAGCAACTCTTTGAGCGTTTTTGTGGGCGGCGCCCGTAATGAGAACCGTATCAAAAAGATCTCCAACGCCCTTGAGAGCTTCAACAAATCGCAGTCCAACCTTTCTACTACCAAACCGGTGGCGCGGTATGTAGAAGGCCAGTCGCTCACGGCCATTTGGGCGGTGCCTTCCTTAGGCATTGACCCTGCCAGTGGACGCGACATGCTGGTAAAGCAGGATGGCACCATTACACAGGTCTGGAATTCCAATGACCTGGCGCCCGTTGGTGATAACGAGCCCACCCTGCGTGGTAATGCCGGGTTGAATTTCGATTTCAATGGGTTTAATTTAAATGTAAGCGCTACCTATAAATTCGGCGGACAGATCTATAACCAAACCGTTGTTGACAAAGTAGAGAATGCCGATCTGCGCTATAATGTGGATCGCCGTGTATTTGCCAACAGGTGGCGCAAACCCGGCGACAAAACCTGGTTCAAGGATATTGCTGACGCAAAAACTACCCGCGCTACACAGCGTTTTGTGCAGGACCAGCGCGAATTTACGCTGGCTTCGGTAAGCGCCTTTTACGACCTCGCGCGCATCATGTCTATCAAAAGATCGGGGCTTACCCGGCTTAGGCTCGGGTTCCTCATGAATGATCCGGTGTTCGTTTCGTCAGTGGCTATAGAGCGCGGTACCGATTATCCATTTGCCAGGTCTTTTTCTTTTACCCTCAATGCTATGTTCTAACTTAAAAACGAATTGTATGCAAGCAAGAAAATATATGGTGTTGCTGGTAGCCGTGGTGCTGGTGTTTACGGGTTGTAAAAAATGGCTCGATGTAAAACCAAAAACACAGGTAGATGCCGACATCCTGTACCAACGTGAATCGGGGTTCAAGGATGTGCTTACCGGCGCTTACGTGAATATGGCCTCCACTGATATGTATGGCCGTGAACTGACCTTTGGTTTTGTAGATGCCGTGGGAAATGTATATCCCAACTCAAGTGGTAATTACAACTATATACGCAATGGCGATTATACCAGTACACGGCAGGTGGAGACAAAGATTGCCGGCATGTGGAGTAAAACGTATAATACCCTGGCTAATTTGAATAACCTGATTGCCCGATTGAGAACTGCGGGGCCTGATATGTTTGAACCTGATAATTACAATGTTATCTTAGGGGAGTCCCTGGGTTTACGGGCCTTTTTGCATTTCGATATGCTGCGGTTGTTTGCGCCTTCTTTCAAGGCCAATGCCGCAGCTTCTTCTATTCCCTATGTAAGCGTGTATGGGTACAATCCAACGGCTATTGGTTCTGTAGCTGCTGTGCTCGACAGTGTGCTGGCCGATTTGAAGACTTCGGCGGATCTGCTGAAGGTATCGGACCCCATTATAACGGGGCGCAACATCACAACAGGTATCGATAACGGTTATTTGTTGAACCGGAATTTTCACCTGAACTATTATGCCGTAAAGGCAACCATGGCCCGGGTTTATTTATACAAGTCGGATCTGGTGAATGCTGCCAGCTGTGCCGATGAAGTGATCAATTCGGCCAAATTTACCTGGATCAAACAGGATGCGATCGCCAATTTGAATGAAACACAAAGAGACCGGTCGTTCACTCCGGAACAGGTGCTGGTATTGGAGGTGCCGAAAATAGCCGACAACCTCATTGAGGTAGAGAGCACACTCTATTTTACGACCCCCGGCATCAACAGTCTGTATTCCTTTGCCAACGACTGGCGCAAGTTGTATTTATGGTCGCCCGAACTGGGCGCCTCGCCCAGCCGGTATTGCATCAAATTGCAGCAACCGGAAAACATTCCCGATAACCTGGCCAGGCGCATGCCGCTTATCAGGTTGCCTGAGTTGTACCTTATTTCGGCAGAAGCGGCTTTTGATACCGATCCTGAAAAAGCGCGTACACGCATTAATGACTTGCGCAAGAACAGGGGCTTTGATGTGCTGATACCGGCAGGTACACCCGCTGCTTCGCTCCGCAATGAATTGTTACTGGAATACCGCCGCGAGTTTATAGGCGAAGGCGTTCTGTTCTATTATTACAAACGCCTGGATGCCGATAAAATGGATGG
>CBIMFG010000910.1:0-3095 GCA_966243125.1 uncultured Niastella sp. | reverse complement strand
ATCCGGCCATCGCCATGCAGGCCACTGGCCAGTTCCCCTTTTTCAACAGGAATAATGCGGTTGCCAAACAACTGTAGCTTTTGCAGGTTGGCCTGGGTAGCCGGGTGGTGCCACATGTCTTCATCCATGGCCGGGGCTACCACTACCGGGCAGGTAGCAGATAACCAGGTAGCCAGCATCATATTATCGCATAGGCCATTGGCCATTTTTGCCAGGGTATTGCAACTCAGCGGGGCTACCACCATCACATCGGCCCAGCGGCCCAGCATCACGTGGTTACTCCAGGAGTCGTTATTGGCCAGTTCACTAATAACTGTATTCTTTGATAATGTTGCCAGGGTAAGCGACGATACAAACTCTTTTGCAGCAGGCGTTAATACCACTTTTACCTCGGCTCCTGCCTTTACCAGCAGGCGAACCAGTAAAATGGACTTATACGCAGCAATACTTCCTGTAACAGCCAGTAATATCTTTTTGTCCTGGAACATAATGGGTTAAAATTAGGTCATTTGGGTTAACAAAGTGAGTACCCCGGTAACCGGTTTATTAACAATAACATACTCCCAACAATCTGCCAGCACATTATAAAACTAAAAAAGCGTCCCGATGCATCGGGGCGCTTTCCATACATTTTTACCGTTATATTTAACTAAACAGGTCGTCTTCGTTTTTACGATAGTAGATCTTGTCATCGAAAAATTCCTGGGTAGCCAGTAACGATGGGTTAGGCATACGCTCATACGCTCTGGAGATCTCGATCTGCTCTTTGTTCTCATGGATCTCTTCCAGGCTATCGGTATGGCTGGCGAATTCTTCGAGTTTGTTATGTAATTCCTCTTTTAAAGAGATGTTGATCTGGTTAGCCCTTTTAGCAATAATGGCAATTGACTCATACACATTGCCGGTTTTAGCTTTAATGGCATTCAGATCTTTTGTTTCGGCCGTGTTAGCGGTGTTGGCGCTAATTTGTCTTCGTAATTTGCTCATTATTATTGATGGCTTTAATGTTATTTTTTGCTAATGTCTCGTAATTCTCTACTTCCTTCTTAAAACTGCTTTCGGGGAAACGGTCCATAAAGTCATGGCACTCAGTAACCACCTGGTCAAAACGGGTCAGTTTCTTATCTTCTATACTATTCATTGCAAATAAATAGTAAGATTTGATAACCTGCAACTTATATTCATCACCTTTTGGCGAATCAGGAAAATCGTTCATTAAGCTGGTGTAAGCAATGGCTGCTGCCCGGTAATGGCTCATATTATAATACAAGAGGGCGCTGCCTACTTCTTTTTCTTCCAGCTTTATCCGGCATTTATCCATGATCTCATTCGCTTCCTTGTTCTTGGGCGAATTGGGGTGCGTATTGATAAACGTCTGCATCAAGCCAATTGTTTTCTGCGTATTGGTTTGATCAAGTTCGGCCTTGGGCGATTGTTTATAATAAACATAAGCCCGCATGTACTCCATTTCTTCAGCCTTGGCACTGTTGGGGAAAACCTCAACAAACTGTTTGAACAGGTTTTCGGCCTGCAGCCAGTCGTGCAAATAATAAGAACAGTAAGCATACTTATAAAATAAGTCTTCAAACTGCGGCTGTCCTTTCATTATGGGGAAGAGCTCTTCATACAACTGCGAGGCGAAATTATACTTTTTGGCTACATAGTATTTTTCCGCCATGCGTAATTTATAATCATAGTCGGTACTCTTCTGCACCTTAGAGAACTTGGAGCAGGACACTACGCTTAGGGCTATTATTGCAATTATTAAAGCTGAACGCATAAAGTGGGCGAAGTTACGGTTTTCCTGCAAATATGTATGGAAAGTAGTTGTAACCAAAAAACAACTAGTTAAGATAAACATAAAAAAACCCCGACGAAATCGTCGGGGTTATACTATTAGTTAAAGCAATTTAAGCTAAAGTACTTTTTATTATCTGCCGCGACGCAAGTTCGGGTGCGGAGCAGGCACTGTGGTAGGACCTTCCTGACCAGTTCCGTCTTGCAGGTCTACAGTGTTGCAATCGCCACCGGCTTCACCATATTTGAAGATGAAACGGTCTTGGCTAATGCCTTCTTTATCAACCAGGTAGCTGATAACGGCATTCACGCGATCCCAGCTTAACTGTTGTTCAGATTTGCTTGAAGAGCAATATCCGATTACAGCTATCTTACAATCAGGATTATTCTTGATTTGTGAAGCAGCTGAAGCGAGTAAAGCTTTAGCGTCGTTGCTTAATGTGATTGATTTTGCTTTGAAGGTAACGCTTGGTAAGTTGCCTATTTTGCATTTGTGGATGCCACCTTCTTCAATGATCTTCATCAGAGAATCGCAGCATGCAGGAGGAGGACATTTACCTACACCATCAGCGTCAACAGGTTGACATTGTGTTGGTGTAACCAGTTCCTTGTCTTTGTGATCAGGAACACCGTCACCATCAGTATCGCGGCTAACACCATGGCTGTCAACAGGAGCGCCAGCAGGCGTGTTAGGTTCCTGATCGAATTGGTCAGTGATACCATCGCCATCAGCATCATCCAAAACTGGTTTGGGGAGCTTCATGTGACGTGGTTTGTTAACCTCGTTGTAAGCGTAATCCAAAGGATTCAGCCACCACAAAGGTTCAACAGCTTTATTACCAATAGCCATGTTGATACCTAAAGACAGGAAGTTATAAGTATCATAGTCTCTTGATTGAGCAGTTTGTTGACCAGGACCATTTTCCTGCCATTGTTGACCGTCTAACAGGTCAGTTTTAGGAATGGTGATCTTGTCTTCAAGAGCCAGACTGAATTTCTTGTTTAATTTGAATTGAACACCAGCACCGAAGTTGATGATCGGGCGGAAAGGCTTATCAAATAAGGTAGGTTGACCGGGATCAGGAGTAACTTTAGTCTCGTAATTTCCGTCCAATTTGTCCTTTAAAGCTTTTCTGATGTCTTTTCTGTTCTTGTAATTAAGATTACCAGGACCGATTTGTGCAATCACATCTTTGAAATCCTGTGCATAATTACCACCGCCATCTTTCAACGCATCAATTTTGGCATCATAGATCATGCCACCCAAGCCGCCGAATGCATACACATTGAAGCTGCTT
>CBIMFG010000909.1:0-3095 GCA_966243125.1 uncultured Niastella sp. | reverse complement strand
AGGCTAATGGTTGTAGTGTTTTTCTCATGATCAGAATTGGTTGTACCGAATTTAAGGATATTCTTAAACCCATTTAACCAATTCCGGAAAAATATTTTATAACACAAACGCACAACCGGTATATGAAAAAGCACTTATATTTCATTTCAACCATTGGCTGAAGATCATATACCGGTTCCAGTTGAATGTATGGGTGTGTAAAACAAAGTAATGGGTAGGCAATGATAAGCCCAGGTGTTGGAGACCTGCTTGAAGAACAGCAATTTTAATTTCAATGTTGTGGTTCTTTATTACCTGAACGTGTTTTTG
The DNA here is from genome assembly GCA_966243125.1 of uncultured Niastella sp. Classification (GTDB taxonomy): domain Bacteria; phylum Bacteroidota; class Bacteroidia; order Chitinophagales; family Chitinophagaceae; genus Niastella. The sequence continues at coordinate 2,786 of CBIMFG010000909.1, read as the reverse complement.
GGTTTTGGTATCATACTGATATACAAACATGTCTCCATCAAAAATAACGGCCACTTCATTGTCGGGTGGTCCGCCGGAAGTAGCAGATTGGTAATACATAACCGGCACCCCGGTTTGCTCATTAATTTGTTGTAAGTAGTAAAACAAATTGTAGTGACTGGTATTTAAACGTAAGAAATCCGGCAATGCTGCGATTGCTCCAAAGTCATCGGTGATGGGCGCTCTGGGTGTTATTTTGTGTGATCTTCCAAAGAAACCGTTTTCAACATCGGGTACAAGTGCCAACAAGCCGCCATTGAGCATGCCATGGCGCAAATAACTATATGGGGTAGGTACAGCTGAAAATACATGTGTACGTTCATGATCATCCATTCCTTCCAGGTCTGTAACATGATACATGCTTTGAATGATCCGGGTGGTTTTGAAATAATCAATGATGGATTTTTTGGGTAAGGTGTATACTCTTTCGATGCTCCACATGGGGTTAGGTAAAAGGTGAGCGGTTATCTTTTTTCATATTCCAGTATCTTGTCTCTATACGCTTTCAACATTTCGTAAAGATCTCTGGTAGGTATTTCTGTAATGAATATATCATTAGTGCTGAGTCTCGTAATTTTTTTCTGCAAAAGCAGGCCAGATGTACGGCTTTGCCAATGTAATTCATGATATATGCTATTTATTACCTTATAACAATTTTCTATAAGGCCATTTAATTCGGTGATATGTAACAGGTGTATGTTATGAAGAAATGTAGCATATTCTTTATCGGTATTATATATGAACGGTTTAATTGAGTATTTCATAAGCTTATTTTTGTTCATTTTCATATTCCACCAATCTGTCTCTGTATGTAACAAGCATATTGTGAATTTCTATCGTTGGTATTTCTGCAACAAAACTATTATTATAACTAAGGCGGGTTGTTTCTTTTCCCATATCCAAGCTTGAAACATGCCAGCCCCAATACAATTCGTGATCAATACCGTCCGTGACATTATAACAACTATCTATAATGTCGTTTATTTCATCTACCGTGAGTTCATGTATTTCCATAAGCAACATCCCGAATGTTTCTTCGGGGCTAAAAATATATGGCTTAATTGTTCATTTCATTATTTTGCTTCCCTCCATCTAGCTCTTTTTCAACGCGGTTGATATCTTCAATAGGTGAGCCTATTACATAGGCTAATGCCTTTTCGTCGGTGAAAAAGTTTAAATACTTCATCTGGTTAAAAAGTTTGATCACATTTTGCATACTCAAGTATCCTATCTCTATACGTTTACAGCTTTTTTTTATAAGTCCCCTTCCTGATTTCCTGGCTGCTGCAGCCTTTGCTTCAAATAAGTTTTATTTATTTGATTTACTTTATATTTAGTATAGACCTGATTACTTGCAACCCAATAATCTTCCATCTGCTTCATAACTTTTGCGCACTCATCATCAAGCCATCCTCTATTTTTTACTAAATCTTCTGTTTGAAGGGAAAGAAACAAGTTAAACTTGCCTTTGCTAATGTGATTTCCCCTGTAATAAATATAGCTTGTCCAGAATTTTGTTAAACACTCCAGATACTTAGTTAGATACTTGTCAGTAGAAATATTTTCTATTGGCATCAACTTATTAATTTCAAAAAACACTTCTATTTCTTTTACTTTGTCGATAGTCAATTCTTTTCTAAGTAAATCTTCTCTTAAAACAACAAACATAGTATATGCCTTAAAAAGTAAATTTTCAATTGACCTTTTAAGCTCATCAATATCTGCTGTGTGTGGCATTTGTAAATACTTTAAAATTAATTATATCAGCTCCACCGGCTATTAATTTTCTGTTTTAACAGATGTAAACCTTCTACCATCGCAATAGCCCAATTGTTGTTATAATGCAAATAATATTGCCTAAGGCCATCGTTGGGAGCTTGTCTCCAAGTCAGCCATCTGGTATAATCAGCCTGTATTTCTACCTGGTCGTGATATACGATCAGCAATTCCGACGCATAATCATAAATGAACCGGTAAAACGACTCTTCTTTTACCAATGTTGAACCGTCACATTCATGATATAATTGCACTTCATCTTCCTGTATTCCCCTGGCGCGGGCCTTGTCTTCCCAATCCATTTCGCTGTATAGATTTATAGCCAGGAATTCCTGGTAGTGCCCACTATTATTTGCAAGATTGTAAACCACTTCAGGAAACCGGTACACAAAAATGTCGGCAATAACAGACCGCATGATGTCGTTTGCGGGTTCTACTAAAAAATCCAGGTTATGTACAGTTGCGTTTGCCGGTTTGTTAAATATTGTCCAGGTCAAATGTTGAAAATGTATTTATTTGTCTCGTGATCGTATTTTATGTCAACAGGCGTCAAGGCAATGTCATAATATTTTGAAATCCATTCCTGAATAGCACAGTACAAGCCTTCTTCCTGAAAGTCGGCATAATTCAAGTCAATTTTCCTTATATCGTAGCAAACAGTTTGATTGCTTATTTTATTATTAATTTTTCCTGCCAATGCTTTAATACCTGCGCCCATCCAGTAGGTGATTGTTTCTTTATTTAGTTTGTACGTGTCAGTTACGCGAAGAAATATATTATCAGTGATCCGGACGTCCGTTTCATTAGTAGAAGGATTCAATATTTCATCGATTTCTAAGAAAATCACAATTCCCCAATTGGATTTTAATAGTTGATATTTGTGGTGCATGTGCTACTTATTGCTTCCGGTCTGGTCCAGTTACTTCTTTAGATTGTTCAAATATACACTCAGAGGCTATCATTTTTGAGAC
>CBIMFG010000908.1:0-3098 GCA_966243125.1 uncultured Niastella sp. | reverse complement strand
TTTCCGGATTCGTTATAACCATCTTCTATCGACAATATGCCAATAATGACAGCACTGTCTTTATATCGCGTGTAAAAAGCCGATAGCTGATTCAGCGTAGAATCTGCTTCCTTTCCTGATAAGGTGATAAACACCATCTTTTTACCCATGTACGGAAACAAATTCACTTTATGGTTATCTATATCGTTAAATGGAACGGTATAAATACTTTTAGGTGGTAAGAAAAATGAGTACAGCAATATTGTGCATGATGCTGCTAATAATTTCACTATCCGGTTACGCTGGTTCATATTGATTGCTTTATACATTATTTAATCAAAATAGGAGTACATAAATACCTGATTACAATCGCTGGTAATTACACAATTATATATAGTCCTTGTATCCCAGCCTTCCGCCCAGCCGTCACAACCCGCCTGGTAATCGTGCCTTAAGTCATAGTCCCAGGGCGTGAAGATGATGTTGTAAGTGCCCGAGGGTACATACCTGAAGTAGCCGGAACTGTAATGGATAGCATCAAAATAATAAGATTGCGATGGATCATTCACATTATCAAACTCTACTCCTACGTCGTCGTACCCGGGGTTGTTCCATTCAACTGTAACCATTTGAGATTGACACGTCCCCCACCAGTTCGCCTGTTGCTGCGCATCCGCTCTTGCCTGGTTATTTGCATCTTCTATCGATACTGTGGAACCATACCAGCCCGCCCCCTCATATACAGGATACGGGACAGCTGTTTGTCCGCCAGGGCAGTTCTGTGAATAATAATCGCCGCTTTGGTCGGTATTATAATATGGGAATGGACAGGCGTCACTGACTCCGCCATCCTGCCAACTGGTTTGACCATACGTACTGCTGTTGGGATTTACATCAGTTGCCAGCATCATTAAATGTGCAGGTGATTGTCCGTTTATATTGGCGCAATACGATGAGCCGCCTTCCTCCCACACCCAAACAGGCCCTGAATCTGGTATACAGATGGCATTATTTGGATCATTAGCATTCGCCTGGCCATTGGCGGCAATTTCCTCCAAGGCTCTTTGGTTGGCCTCTCCGGCTATGATAGAGCCGTATTTTCTGGCAGGTACCGAGTAGTAAACCTGACCTCCTTCATAACCATCACTACAACTTTGTGTATAGAATGGTTGCGACATCGCATCATTATAAAAGATCTGATTACAGGCTCCATTGTTATTTGCCTGTTGTTGCCCCTGCGTCAGAATCTCCTGTTCAGCCTGGGCATCTGCATCGGCCTGGCTGATGGCAGATGTATATTTATCGGCAGGTACCGTGTAGGGCACGTCACCTCCTACATAATCCACGGCACAATTCGACCTGGTAAATATTTCAGTTATCTGGTGATTGGTATAGGTACCCGGGCAACCATTTTGTTTGGATACGTTATTGTATTCATACATCTTCACGATGTTCCTGTTCTCGTCTTTTATAAAGCGTAACCTGGCCAGGTCGTCATATTCATAATAGGTTGCCCGGTTGTTCTCGTCGCATTCAGATGTCTTCCCGATCAACGGATCATAGGTAACCGTGCGCATACGGGCATTCTTTGGATACACTCGTAATTCATCTATATAAGCACTACCTGTAACCGATACAGTTCCTGTACCTGCTGCAATCTCATACTCATAATAGGTAAAGCCGTTTATAATGGGGGCAGATTTGGTAAGCGTACCACCTGTTACCGATACACTGCTGTTATTGGCCCAGAAAGAAAGTAAATAAGGCTTTGCCGAATTTAACGTTGCTGATAGCGTGCTGCCTGCCAGGTTAAACACTCTCGCGCCCGTAATTCCACTATTGTTTACATAGTTGGCCGAGCCTGATAACTGCCAGCCGCCTAATACATCTGTTTCAAAGCTGCTGTACGCTGGTTTATCGGCCACCGCATCAGCATTGATCACAGAAGCCACCGTGTATTTGTCCTGGTAATCATAAATATTTGCCACCAACCGGTTGCCTTCATCTTTGGCCCCGATCAGGTTGCCATTCACATCGTAAGTAAACTGAGAGGTAATTTTATACCTGGTATAGTCGGTACCACCAGGGCCGTTATAATAGATCCAGCTTTGCGTTGGGCGGTCTACCCTGTTTTCAAGCGTACGCAAGGGTTTTATATCACCATTGGCTGTCTGGGTGTACTCGGTCACGCTTTCATTAATGACCTTGTATACCGGATCCATTACCGCTTCTGCACGCTCTATTTGTACGTTTAACAGGTTATTGGCATTCATCACATCGAAGACGCCGCCGTAATAATCAGCGCTGTAACCTATTGTTTCGGAACTATAATCACCATTGCTTTTTTTGGTGGTGATCTCGCTCACCTGATAATTGGTAAGGTTATAGGTATATTCAGTTTCGGTTAAAACAAATTGAGCAGGGTCGCCTTTTTTGTATACGCGATCTTTAGTTTTTTGCAACTGCGTTCTACCAGTGTACATCGGATAAAAATCAACATCGAGCGTACCGGCTACCGTATGCAACTGATAGTTCGCGTTATATTCTTCCGGTTTTACCCAGTCGGTATTACGTTGGGAAGCCGTTCTTTCTACCAGACATTTGCACGACACCAGGCTGCTCCATACCCCATTGGAAGGCGGCGGGCAATGGAAACATTCATCGATCCCCTCCTGGGTATAAGTGGTATCATACAGGTATTCCGTTTCTTTTAACTTATTACCCATAGCATCAAATACTGTTGTGAACCTGGGCAACCCATAAGCCCAGGGTGCAAACCGCTGCAGGGCTACAAAATGCGGATTGCTTTCGTACCAGATTGGATAATCGTCGTCACTGGTAAACACCTGTACCGTTCGCCCATTCGCACCCGACCCCTCGACGACTTCGACCCGCTTGAATTGCGTGGGCAATGGACTGGTCGCATTCAAGTCTGAATTATGATAGTTGATGGAGGTGCCATCTTTAGAATTATTACCCGTGCAACTTAAAATCAGCGTTGTCAATCCACCTATTACATCCACAATTACGCTCACCCACGATAAAAAGCCCGTAGCGCCACAAGCAAGCGACACAATATCTACAATGGTGGTAATGGTAGAGATCACCCCTAAAACCGG
>CBIMFG010000907.1:0-3099 GCA_966243125.1 uncultured Niastella sp. | reverse complement strand
TATAGTAGCCAACTTTCCCGACCTGTGGTTTATTGAAGATAATTCTTCTTACTACGGATTCTTTTCAACCAAGGGTATGCCCGACAGTGTAAACGCTACTAACTTTTATGATCAACACATGGCAGGAGCGGGCAATATGGGAAAAGATTTCAAGAAGTACTATGGAGGAAATGTAAAAATGGGTGATACGCCCTCCTTATTATATATGATGGATGGCGATCCCAACGACCCCACCAAAGAAAGCTGGGGTGGAAGCTTTGAAAAATTCAATCACAGTCCGCGCCGGATTTTTAATCGAAACACTTCGCTAGCTGATACCGTTACAGTGTGTTCTGTGCTTGAGTTTCATATCAACGGGCCCAACGTGACTATACCGAAAGACTCTGCCTGTTTCTCCCTAAATGTAAAAGCAGGGATTGGCGAACAAAATTGGGCGGGTTATTATGTGGGCAATGGAGACTATATTGTACGATATGCACCCAAGCAGGCAGAAACTATTTCTTATACAATCACTTCTACTATTCCCGGTTTTCCGGAGCAGGCGGGGCAATTTGTTGTTAATAATGAATGGCCGGGTAAAACATTAAAAACTGATTATAAATTAGGGCCGCATTGGTACACCGATCGCAACGACCCACAGTTGTATGATGGTAACATACAAGGCGGTATCACTATAAAGAAATGGCGCAGGGATGTGTTGGTGGATTGGGCAAAACGTTGGGCCTGGTTAAGGGAGGGTTAATTTGAAACAAATTTCAAACTTGCATGTTGAGAAGAAAAATCTTTACAATATGCAGCAAGCTACAAACAAAACATTTACGCTCGGTAACGATCTTACCGTGAATAGAATGGGTTATGGCGCCATGCGCATTACCGGCAAAGGAATATGGGGGCCGCCTAAAGACAGAGACGAAGCCATTCGCGTATTACAGGCACTGCCTGGCCTTGACATTAATTTTATTGACACAGCCGACAGCTACGGACCTAATGTATCGGAAGAGTTAATAGCCGAGGCATTGTATCCTTACCCTGCGGGTATGGTTATTGCAACTAAGGGCGGTTTTGAACGCACTGGTCCGGATGAATGGCGCATCAACAGCCATCCTGATCATTTGAAAAAAGCATTGGAAGGCAGTCTCAAACGCCTGAAGCTGGATCGCATAGATCTTTATCAGTTACATAGAATTGATCCCCGCGTTCCATATGAAAACACACTGGCCTTTTTACAAAAAGCGCAACAGGAAGGACTGATAAAACATATTGGGCTTTCTGAAGTAAACATTGAAAGTTTGAAAAAAGCGCAGGAGTACTTCCCGGTGGTGTCCCTGCAAAATAAGTACAGTATAGTGGAACGCGATTGGGAACCTGAGTTGCAATACTGCAAAGAGCATGATATTGCCTTCATTCCCTGGAACCCCATTAATGCAGGTAATATTAGCTTCTTACAGAAATTGGATGAAGTTGCCCAACGGCATAACGCTACCGCCCAACAAGTGGCTTTAAGCTGGTTGTACCATTACGAACCAAATATTTTGTTGATCCCTGGTACTTCCAAAGTGAGCCATGCTGAAGAAAATGTAAAAGCTGTGGATCTAATTCTTTCAGAAGAAGAAATGGACGAACTGGAAAGTGTTCATGCTTAGCCGGTCAGCCTGAAGGGTGTGCCAAATCATCCTTCAGGCTGATATTTATCATCTGCCCGCCAACACAGGTCATACACCTGGCCGCTGAGGTAAAATAGTTTTGTGGTAGAAATCATCACCTACAAAACTTACTACAATGAAAACCTCACGCACTAGTCTACTGCTCCTCGCTTTGTTTTTAGCGTTCACTTCCTCAATCGCTCACGCACAAACCAAATATCAATCCGTTGGCGGAGTAAAACTGGTTATTCAGGGAACTTCCAATGTGCACGACTGGGATATGAAATCAGACAAAGGGTATTGCTCAAGTTTGTTTGATATTACCAGCGCGGGTACACTGAACGGCGTATCGTACATCAATTTTACGGTGCCGGCCGAAAGCCTGAAGAGTGAACACTCAGGCATGGATAAAAATACCTACAAAGCCCTTAATACATCCAAATACAACAGTATCAATTTTACCGCTTCATCTGTAACAGTAAAGCCTAATGGTGCAGCCGGATATTTATTAACTGCCAAAGGAAGGCTCACTATTTCGGGTGTTACCAAAGATGTGGTGCTTACCGCCACCGGTACCATGAATGCTGATAAAAGCATTAGTTACAACGGTTCTTACAAAATTAAAATGACCGACTATAACGTAGAGCCGCCATCCATTATGCTGGGCGCTATTAAAACCGGGGAATTTGTAACCGTAAAATTCGACCTGCTTTTAAAATCCATATAAAAACCTGAACCGACCATTCTCTTACTTCTTCGAACCAATTTAAATATACTATTATGAGACACTTATTTATTTCAATAAAAGTAATGCTGTTGTTATTAGCTCTGCCTGCCACCATGTGGGCGCAGGATGAAAAATTCTCCTATGGCCGTCCGGCCTACTGGCGCCCATACGACAAAACCGGCATTAACGTATTTGAAACAACCAAAGAAAATCTTACTCCGTTTGATGGCATGCGCATAAGACTGGGCGCTGGTTTTACCCAACAGTTCCAAAACCTGAAACATGAAAATGATGGCGCCAATAACTATGAAACTTCCAACAGGCTGTACCCTTTAGCGCCTGGTTTTATGACTGCCATGGCTAACCTGAACATTGATGTGCAACTGGCTGAAGGTATTCGATTGAATGTAACTACTTACCTCAGCAGCCGGCACCACAACGAAGCCTGGGTAAAGGGCGGTTATATCCAATTCGATAAACTGCCGTTCAAAGGAAAGATCTGGGACGACATTATGAAAGTGACTACCATTAAAGTAGGTCATATGGAAGTGAACTATGGCGATGCACACTTCCGCCGCTCAGATGGTGGCCAAACCCTGTACAACCCATTTATGGAAAGTTATATCATGGATGGCTATGCTACAGAAATAGGGGGCGAGGTATATGTGCAAAAAAATGGATTGTTTGGAATGGTGGGTGTTACCAATGGCATGATCAAAGGTAATGTTG
>CBIMFG010000906.1:0-3099 GCA_966243125.1 uncultured Niastella sp. | reverse complement strand
AAGGCTGAAGGCTTAACGCAAAACGCAGAACGCTTAACGCTTAATACAATATGTATTTGGTTTTAAGCGTTCGGCGTTAAGCATTCGGCGTTCAGCTTAAACTAATATATGAGAAAGATACTTTTTATAGCAGTAGCGTTACTTTTAATTGTTGCCGGTTCCATTATTTATTGGAAGTATTTCTTTGTGTTTGGTGAAGGGGTAAAATCAGGCCATTTGAATTATGTGGTACTGAAAGGCGATGTATTCAAAACCTATGAAGGCAAACTGATCCAGGATGGTATCCGGTCGAAACCAGCCGGTAACATAGGATCGTATGAATTTGAGTTCTCCATTGTGAATAAAGTGATCGCCGAAAAAATGATGGCCAACAGCGGCAAGTGGTTCGACCTGCATTACCGCGAATACCACCATGTAGTATCCTGGCGTGGTAATACAACGTATATCGTTGATAGTATTCTTTCCATGCGTGAAGATCGCTAGGTTTAAAGTTTAAGGTGTAAGGTTTAAGGTAGCTACCGCACTTTGAGATTTACTATTAGTTGGGAAGCTTAAAATTCAACGACCTTATACTTTAAACCTTATACTTTATACCTGTTCTGCAAGCATACAGAAAATCGTTGGCCGCTTGTGTAGGTCAGGAAGTTGTTTCTTCCAGTCGGCCAGCGTTTTGGTATGAATGTATTCGGTAGGCGCCGTAAGGTCTGTTGCAATACACAATTTGGTAGTAGGCTTTCCGGTTTTTACCAATGTCTCCAGCAGCTGGTTATTTCTATAAGGCGTTTCAATAAATATCTGCGTACAATTCTTTCTATACGATTCGGTCTCCAGCTCTTTAATCATTTCTTTGCGCTGTGTGGTATCTATGGGCAAATAGCCTGTAAACTGAAATGTTTGTCCATTCATGCCACTGGCCATCAACGCCAGTAATATACTACTGGGACCCACCAGCGGTTTCACAGTGGCGCCAGCTGCATGGGCCGCATCTGTCAATAACTGACCAGGATCAGCAATTCCGGGGCAACCGGCTTCACTGATAATACCAATGGTTTTATTATCCCGCAAGTGTTTGTTGAAGGTCGTTTGTGTAGCAACTTTATTGGTCTTGTCAATAAGTACCCAGGTATAGTTGTCAATCACCATTTCCTTCCAGATGCTTTTTAAATAGCGGCGTGCCGTACGTTCATTCTCCACAAAAAATACCTGGCACTGGCCAACGGCATCCTTTACATATGCAGGAATAGTTTCTGTTGCTGTTTCATGTAATACAGCAGGGATCAAATATATAGTGCTTGTTGATTGCAATTGAGTAGTTCTTTGTTTTTAGTTCTAAGTTCAGAGTTCCAGGTTCCGAGTTTTCGCGACGCGGTTACCGCGCGGAGGTGTATTGCTTGCAGCTTGTGGCTTGAAGCTTGCAGCTGTATTACTCCATGCCAATCCTATCATCACGGTGATACAAACTAATTGTGGCCGCAACAACTGCATAAGCCGGCGCCAATACCCAGCCAATAACAGGCAGCAGGTGCATCAGGTAAAACATCATACCATTGCCAATGGCCAGTCCCCGGTGTTTACCAATAAAAGCAATGCTTTCACTGGGGCTCAGGCGGTGACGTTCGCAACTATAATCCAGCATCGAAAAGCCATAATAATAGCATTCAACCAGCACGGTGGTTACCGGTACCACCCAGCCTACAATGGGAATTAAAGAAAGTATCAGTAACGAAACCGTATACACCGATTGCCACAACGTGTTGCGCAAGGCCAGTTTAATCCCCCGCATAATATCGGTAAACAGTTGTTTAAAGCTGAAAGGAAAATCCTTTCCTTCCATAATAGATTCAGTTTTTTCGCTCAGGTAGGCGAACACCGGTGAGCCTATAATAAGGAACAAATATTTGAACAGGGAGAAATAGAACAGCATCATAATGAGCTGAACTATAAGCCCACCCATCATGAATATAAAGCTTAAGATCTGGCTGCGTTGCGAATGGATCCAGTTGTCGATACCCAGCCGGTGACTAAACGCGGAAATAACCTGGCTGCTGGAGGTCCAGAAGAAATAAATACCCACAATAAACATCAGGGTGTAAATGATCCCCGGCACTATGATCCACTTCCAAAGCTTGTGCTCCCGTATAAAACGATGCGCCCTGGCATATGACTGAATGGCGGTAACGATTTCTTTCAGCAAGTTTTATAAATTTGATTTTTCCTTATTCTATTGTTGGGCGGGGTCAAACTTAGTAAATATTTCAATTAGGACGTGGAATGAATCCGCAATCCGCCAATTTTGATTATAATACATGCTTATAGGTTATTTTAATAATGTCTCATTATCGCCAATGAAAAAGTTAGACACCGGGTTCTATAATCGTGCCGATGTGGTGAAGATAGCGAAAGAATTGATCGGCAAAGTACTAGTTACTCAATTTGGGGAAGTAATAACGTCGGGCCGTATCGTAGAAACCGAAGCCTATGCCGGCGCTATTGACCGGGCTTCGCATGCTTTTGGCAACAGAAGAACCAACAGAACAGAAGTGATCTTTCAGCCCGGCGGCGTAGCCTATGTATACCTTTGCTATGGCATTCATCATTTGTTTAATGTGGTCACCAACCAGAAAGATATACCGCATGCCATCCTCATTCGCGCGCTGGACCCTATTTATGGCCTGAATACGATGCTGGAGCGCACCGGTAAACATAAAGTAGATTATACCCTCACAAAAGGCCCGGGCAATGTGTCAAAAGCCCTGGGCATACATACCAGTCATACCGGTATGAGTTTGCTGGGCGATGAAATGTATATTGCCGAAGACGATTTTGTAACTACCAAAAAAGACATCATTGCCACCCCCCGCATCGGCGTTGATTATGCAGGCGAAGATGCCAAATTACCTTACCGGTTTAACTTAAAAGATAATCCATATGTGAGTGGAAAGAAAGCAGGACCGGGTTCAAAGTTTAAGGTGTAAGGTTTAAAGTTCTTCAATTCGGAAATGCCGATAATTGTTAAGATGGCTAAGCGTGCGGCAGCAACCTTAAACCTTATACTTTATACCTTCAACCACTAGAAGTGTGGACAAGGAATGCCTTTAT
>CBIMFG010000905.1:0-3101 GCA_966243125.1 uncultured Niastella sp. | reverse complement strand
GGTCGTATTTGAAACCAAACGGCAATAACACCTGGGCAGAACCATTCAGCAAAGTGGTTTTGGTTTTTACTTTTTGCCAGGCATTGTTTTGTAAGGCAACCGGATTGTAATACTGCACGCGCTGTAAGTTCTCTGTATAGGAACCATCTGCCTGTTTCACCGGCACGGTGGGCAGGTAACGCAACATGTTAAACAGAATGATGTTCTGATCGGGCAACAGGTTGGCGTTATTGGTTGAAGTACTAACCAGCATGCCCAGCTTCAGGTGATTGTTCAGCGCTTTTTGTTGAAGGGTGGCGCGGCCGATCAACCGGTTCATACCCGTATTTCTTAAAACCCCTTTGTTGTCGAGATAGCTCACCGCTGCGGTATACGAAAAGTTATTGGCGCCGCCGCTCAGGGCAAGGTGATGGCTTTGCGACACTGCGGTTTGTGACACTTCCTTCTGCCAGTCGGTATTGGCGCCCTGGTCGTCGGACGGGTTGAGCGCCAGGTTGTTTTTAGACAGATAATCTTTCAACTCGCCGGCATTCATCATTTTAATACGGCGCGACACTTTCTCAACCGATACATAACTGTTGTAATTTATCTGCGTTTGTGCGGGCCGCCCTTTTTTTGTAGTTATAACTATTACACCATTAGAGGCCCTTGTTCCATAAATGGCTGTTGCCGATGCATCCTTCAATACATCAATGGTAGCAATATCATCCAACGCTACCAGTTTTATATCGGCCCCCGGCACTTCATCAATCACATAAAATGGTTCCTGAGCAGCACCGGGTCGCAAGGTAGAAGGTCCACGCAGCGTAATAGTGGGCGCCCCATTGGGATCGCCTGAACGCGTTATGGTTAACCCGGCCACTTTACCTTGCAGCAACTGGACGGGGTTATTAAAATTTCCCTGGTTAAACTCCTCGCTTTTTATGGTGCTGATAGCACTGGTTAATAATTTGCGCGACTGACGCCCATACCCTACCACTACCACTTCATTCAGGTCATCTCTTTTTACAAGCGAATCAGTAGTATCCTCATCGGGGTCTTCGGTAAAAGCGCCTGAACTATGTTGCTTTTTTTTATAATTGGGATCTGCGATCAGGATCACCAGGTTGCCTTTGAGCGAAAAAGTGAGCGGACTACCCGTAAAGATCCTGTTCAACACCTGGCTGGCCGTAACATCTTTCAATTGCATAGTCACCTCTTTACCATAAAGCGCCAGATTTGTTTCGTTATAAGAGAAACTCAACCCGAACTCTTTTTCCAGTTCCGTAAATACTTGACGCAGGTGTGCATGCTTAAAATATACGCTTGCCTTTTTACCACCGTCCTGTGCATATAAACTGACGGTTATAGAAAAGGCAACAAGCAGTATCAGATGCGGCTTTAAAAGTCCCCTTCGCTTTTTTTCCATTGGCGGTTTTCTATTTTAATAGGATCAGGGTTTCCTGGCGGGTGTATTCAATACCAGCCGTAAGGGTTACAATGTCCAGTGCATCTTCCAGCGTTTTGTTGTTAAGCACGGTGGTAATGAGCATATGTTCTGCGGTGGGGTTGGTGTATTGAAAGCGAACGCCATAATAGCGTTGTAATTCGTTGGTCACTTCTTTCAGGGGTTGTTTATTGAACGTAAGCAATCCTTTGCGCCAGGCGCCGGGGGCATCAGCATTGGTAAGGGAGGTTACACCATACTGTTGCGTAAGGGTATCGTATGCCAGTCGTTTGCCGGGCTCCAATACTGCCAGCTGCTTTTCGCCCTTATGCAGCACCTGCACCTTGCCACTGGTTACTGCCACCTCAATGTTAGGTTCGCCGGGGTAATAGCGAATATTGAATGCCGTACCTATATCAACCGTAGTAATAGAACCGGTTGTAACGGTAAAGGGACGGCGCTCATCGTGTTGTACTTCAAAATAAGCCTGTCCTTCCAGCAACACCAGCCGGCTGCCATCTGTTGATTGTTTGAACCGAAGCGTACTGGCGGCGCCCAGGTAAACGCGGCTACTGTCGGGCAACAACAGGGTTGTTTGATGCCCCGGTTCATTATGAAAATATAATTCTTTAGCGGCCAGCTGTTTCTTTTGCTTATCAACAAACGCGCGCCACAACCAGGTGCCTGCCAGTAACAAGAGCACCGCGGCAACTGCTGCAGTTATTACCCGCAAGCGCCGCACGCGACCTCTTTGAACAGCATCCTCATGTGTAATTCCTTTATCGCGGCGAGCCAGGTAAAAACGGAATTTGGCATATTGTTCCGGCATACCGGGCAACGCAGGAAATTCAGCATTACGCAGCATTTCCCACTCCTCCTGCATAAAACTATGCAGGCTATCGCGGTACGCCTCATCGGTCAGATATTCTTTTATCTGGCATAACTGGTTTGCTGAACAATTCCCTTCGATGTATATATGTAATAACTGTCTATCTATCTCTTTCGAGGGCATACACGTAAATTTCTATAGGTGAATACACAAAATGATTTCCGAACCCCTAGTGGGTAACAATTTGATAACATTGGTTTATAGAAAAAAGGAATGAAGGTATTGCAGCATGGCTACGCGCAACTGCTTTAATGCAGACCCTATGTGGTTTTCTACCGTTTTGGGGGAGATGTTCAACTTACTGGCTATTTCCTTGTAACTGAGCCGTTCATTACGATGCAACAAAAAAATGAGCCTGCGTTGTGGAGGTAATTCTGAAAGGGTATTGTGATAAACTGTTTCCATTTCTTTTAATACAATCGGATCGTAGGTATCGGCCATATTATTGCCTGCGGCCTCTGCTACTTCACTTTGTAAGGTATCAAGGGAAAGCAGCCCGTCAATTTTCCGTTGCCAGTGATTGATGAGGTGATTGCGCGCCGCTGTAAAAAGGTAATTTTCAAATGTTTCATGGTTGGTAATGGCCGATTTTTTTTCCCAGATGCGTGCCAGCACTTCCATAGAAAGCTCTTCGGCCCAGAATTCATTTTTCAAATAGCGAAAGGCATACCGGTGCAACCGCGGATAGTAATAAGCAAACAGTTCTTCGAATGCTTTTTCCTCATCCTGCAGCCATAACCTGATATGTTGGTGAATGTCCTTCTCCATGAAGTACGGGATTCACCG
>CBIMFG010000904.1:0-3101 GCA_966243125.1 uncultured Niastella sp. | reverse complement strand
GCGGCTGGATAGGTGATAAAGTTCTTTTCCTCGTCATAGTTATAGCCATCATTATCCATCCCCGATTCCTTAACGAACTGGGTACCTACATTCACATTGATCTTGAAATTGTCGTTTACATCAAAATCAAAATTGCCCCTTACGTTATAGCGGTCCTTTCTATAGTCCATTTCTTTTTTGAAAGGCATGTAATCCGTATTGAACATACCGCCCTGGGTTAAATAACCGGCAGACAGAAAATATTTCATGCCTTTGGTACCACCGGTCATGTTCACATTCGCCTGGGTTTGCGGGGCGAAATTTTTATAGATCTGATCCTGCCAGTTTTGATCGGGATAGAAATACGGGCTGTAATAAGGGTTTTTGGAACCGTCGGGCAGGGTAGGTGTGTGCGCGTTTTGATAGAATTTAAGCGCCTCGTCACTGAACGGAGCCTTATACGTTGTATTTCTTCTCTGTTCAAATACTGCCCAGCCATTTGGCTGACCTGCTATATCAGAATTACTGGCCAATTGCTGCCATTGCGTTTCCCAGGCCTGTTCATTACGCAGGGTAGCGTATTGATACGAGTTTACATAGGCAGGCAGCCGGGTAAAATCGCTCACAGCAGTTTGCAGGGTGGCGCTTACCTTGGTTGGCCCTTCTTTACCACGTTTTGTATTGATCAGAATTACCCCATTTGCACCACGCACTCCAAACACCGCAGTAGCAGAAGCATCCTTCAGGATACTGATATTATCCACTTCATTGGGGTCAATGTCGTTATAGGAATCCCGCACCACACCATCAACCATGATCAACGGCGCTGTATTACCGGTATAAGTACCAACACCTCTGATGTATAAAGTAGAAGCATCGGAACCGGGTTTACCTGAGCTTTGCACGGAGATTAAACCGGGTAAACGGCCTGCCAGCGCATTACTCAAATTGGTTACGGGTGATTGTACAATTTCTTTGGCCGAAACAGTGCTGATGGCGCCTGTTACAGAGGCCTTTTTTTGCTGCCCATAGGCAACGACAATTACGTCAGACATGCTGGTGGCATCACTTTTCTGCAGCGAAAGATCAAAAACTGATTTGCCGCCTAAAGTGAGTTCACGCGAGGCATAACCTAAACTGGTTATCCTCAAAACTTTGCACGATTCGTCGATGGTAAGGGCGAAATTTCCCTGCCCATCGGTTACCGTACCAAGGGTTGTATTTCCGGATGTTTTAGTAGTTTCTACAGATGCGCCGGCAATTGGATTGCCTTTGTCATCCTTAATAGTACCACTGATTTTTCTCGTTTGGCCAATCGCTACCTGTTGCACGACAATCGCCAGAATAAATAGCAGCAGACGGCACAAAAGCTGTCTTTTGTTCATAGCTCTCAAAGTTGTTTTGGTGATAAATGAAATTTTTACCTGTATAACCTTTTGCTGAATCGGGAACTCGGAAGTAGAGTAAATTGTCCTATGAGGTGGAGCCCGGAGTATCTCCGGGAAAAGATGGTGTAATTGACAAGCATCGCTAACGGGGTTTTAGTTTTTCAGCCTGCAATATTAGATTTAAATGTGCGCTATACAAATATGTAGGTACGTCAAAACCTCGCCATTACAAAATAGATTAATTGATAATCAGTATTTTATATTAATTCATTGTTAAAAGTGACTACTTCAGTGCCGTTTTTTGCGGTATTTTCTGTTACCGGCTGGTGTTTTAGAAAAAAATGGGGCAATACCATTATATATAGTATCCTGGAAGAAGGGGAAGGGTGAAGGGAGAAGGGTGAAAGGGGAAGGGTGAAAGTTGAAGGGTGAAATTTCCGGAAGCGCAAGTTCGCGATTAATTGCAAAGTTCGCGAGCCTGCTCACCACTCACAACTGACCACTCACAAAAAAGCCCCTGCTTTCACAGAGGCCAGTTATATAAACATGTTAACGTGTCAACGTGTCAACTTCTTAACTTGTCAACTTGACGCTAACCCAACACCGGCTGCATATGGGTACTAATACCAATCCGGTTCCAGGCATTAATAGTAATGATGGCCATTATTGCCTGCGCCAGTGCTTCTTCGCCCAGTTGTTCCAATGCGTTGTTGTAAACTTCGTCGCTAACGCCGTGTACCGAAATATGGGTGATCTCTTCCGCCAGCGCCAAAACCGCCCGTTCCGTTTCATTATAGAAAGGGGTTTCGCGCCAGGCATTCAGCCCATAAATGCGTTGTTCGGTTTCGCCATGTTTTCTCGCATCTTTTGTATGCAGATCAATACAATAGGCACAACCATTTATTTGGGATACCCTGATCTTTATCAATTCTTTTAAGGCAGGTGGTATTTTACTTTGGCTTAAATATTTTTCCAGTGCAAACATTGCTTCGTAGGCCTTGGGTTGCAATTTTTCGATAACTATTCGCTTGCTCATGTTTTTAAATTTTACACAAAGCTACCAGCGGCCTTAGTCAAATATCTTAAACTGCTTTAAGAAACGGGCGGGGCCGGATTGCTTTTGTATACGCAGCAGGCGTTTAGGTGGAGTGTAGATGCGGTGTTAATTAAAGGATGGTAACACCCTTTTCGTTTATTACATTTGTTTTACCGTATGAAAAAACAATTACTGCTTTTAGCCATCTTATTATGCTGGCACCTGGCCGGATTTGCCACCTGGTCAATTATTATAATTGACCCAATTACCAAAGAGATTGGTATTATTGCAGCATCCTGTACTTATAATTGTTATGGTATTGGAAAAATAGTTCCCGGCATGGGCGCTGTTGTAGTACAGGCAATGAGTAATAATGCTGCCCGGGAAAAGGGAATAGAAATGGTGTTGGCTGAAGCATCGCCAGAGCAGATCATAAAGGCAATGCAGGATCCTGTTTTTGACCCGGCCCATCAGCAATATGCAGTAGTGACTATTAAGCACATCAACAACCCCGCCACTTACACAGGCGATTCAACTCATAATTATAATGGGGCTTTAACAGCCAGTGGTGTTTCCGTTCAGGGTAATACATTGGCCAATGAAAACGAATTACAGCTTATTTTAGCCGCTGTACTAAAAGGCCAGCAGAATAAACTGCCCATCGCCGATATACTGATGAATGCATTAGAAGCCGGTTC
>CBIMFG010000903.1:0-3106 GCA_966243125.1 uncultured Niastella sp. | reverse complement strand
GAACAAGCCGAAAGACGAAGTGTATAATTTCTGGCGCAAGCTTGAAAACCTTCCTTTGTTTATGAAACACCTGCAACAGGTAGATGAACAGGATGAATTGTATTCAAACTGGAAAATGGAACTTCCGGGAAAAATTGGTACCATGCAATGGCATGCAGAGATCGTGAAAGAACGTTATGGCGAAATGATAGCCTGGCAAAGCCTGCCCGGTTCATCCATTGATAATGCAGGTAAAGTAGGTTTTCGCGATTCACTGGGCGGACAAGGCACTACAGTTGATGTAGTATTCACTTATCATGCGCCGTTAGGGAAAGCAGGTGAACAGATTGCCCGGTTATTTACTCCGGTAACAAAAAGATTAATAGAAGAAGAAATAAGAGGATTTAAAGATTTTGTAGAAACACACGAAACGGTATTGATCCCCCGAAACGAATTGAAGGTTTGAAAAATGGAGCGCAATGCTCCATTTTTATTTTAATTCAATGCATACTGTTTTAGATGAACAGAATCTTCAAGGAAGGATGTTAGTATCAGGATGTCTTCCGTTCCACACCATCGCATACCCTGCTCTTCATACACCGGTGCTATTACATCAGGTGGCGCTGCAACCGGCAGCATGCTATTAAGATTTTCCAACAACTTTTTTTCAGTCAGCGCTTCGGTGGCTACTGATTGCTCCTGCTGTGGCCAAATGTTTTCATACACTTCTTCTTCGTATGTTTTACCCGACAAAAACAGAATAGGCACCAGCTTATTCACCTCGCGTATTTTGCCCGCCAGTAATAAATTTGAATCAGTTGATCTGCTATTATCAAGTAATACGAGATCAGGGTTTTTATCAGCGTAATATTGCCATGCCTCCGACGTATTCATACAGAACCATACGCGATAACCCGCCTGCTGCAACACCCGTTTTACAAAAAGGCCCAACACCAGATCATCTTCAGCCAATAATATAGTAACAGGTTTCATACAGAGTATTAATGTCTTTTTAGAACAATAATTGTGTTAACTAACAATTTTTTTAAAAACAGGTTTCCCGGCAATACCGGGAACCTGTATTAATAGGTGTTATTTAACATTACTATAAGAAATATCAGTAAAGTATGACACTAATCCTTCCGTGTTTACCTGCAACACAATAGTTTTATTATTGTTTTTCATTTCTACAAAATAATTATCCTCATCCTCAAAGGGATTACCATATAACATCATATTGGTGTTGTTGAATTCATTATCGTCGAACAGAATAACACTTTGTGGCGTGAAATCTTTATAAAATCTTTCAATTTCTTTTTGTGCATTGGCAGGTAGATCGCTATAGTTAGCAGGCGTTGTAGTGCCAATGAGTTCATCATCTGTATCATAAAACGCCTGCATCTCTTTTCCATTCCAGGTAAACGAAGCTTCTTCAAAGCCATCGCGCTTCCAGCTTATATTGGTGGCTTTGGGAAAATCGATCATAAAATGTTGTTCGGCCATATAACTGGGCGAGGTGGCTATTTTTTCTCTGCTGATCAATCTGTTTTCTTCGCGTTGTGCTTTGCTTGTTTTGTGAAGTACAAATTTTGCGGGTTCATTAAATGCCATTTCATCTTGTGCAAAGGTGGTTGTAGCGGTAAACACCAGCAGGCTGCCGATAATAAATACGTTTTTCATACTAAAATTTTTTAGCGTCAATGTTGTTATTGAGCGGGTATAGGACGCCAGTAAAAAGAAGGGATTGCTACAATACCTGCCGATTAACGGACCGATAACGGATGTTAACGGACTGTCATAAAACAAAAGGTGCGCTACTTATGCAGCACACCTTTAAAAAATTTACAGTCCTTATATATTTATAGGTGTTCTAAATGCGGCATCAGGTGTTTGCGCATAGCATTGGGGTAGGCTTCCACATTGTTATCATATAATATCTTAACCAGGTCGCCGTGGCTTACAGCGCCAACCGAAGTATGATCGAGCTTTGATTCATTTTCCACCACATATTCAAAAACCGGCATCAGAATATCCTGAAAACGTTTCAGGGTTTCATTACCGGCCATTTCATATAAGGCAGCATGAAAATCAATTTCGCATCGAATGCGTTCAATTTGCGTAGTGGCTTTTTGTTCGCGTTCAACAATAGCATCCAGCTTTTTCAGTTGCTCATCTGTTTTGCGGCGAAACAACAGATCGCCCAAACCTACTTCCAGCACCAGTCGCAGCTCAAACAATTGTTTGCGAACAGGTGAATCTAATATAGTGGGGTATACTATCAGTTCCAACCCTTTCATAACATCGGGTTGGGTAAGTATCATACCTCTTTTTTTGCGTGACTCAATCATGCCCAGCATGCGCAAACGGCTAAGCGCTTCCCGCACAACGTTTCTGCTTACTCCAAGGGCCGCGGCTATTTCCGTTTCCTTGGGAATAGGATCTCCTGGTTTAATAGAGCGTTTAATGATGTACTCGCGCAGGTGGTTTTCTACCTGATCGGCCATCGTAGTATAGGCAATAGGCTTCAGTTTAAACAGGTCTTTTTCAATGCTCATTTTCAATAATAATAAAAAATTATTCGAATATGTAATACTTAATGTTGGTGATGTTGTTTAATGGACAAACCAGTTATCCACCTTTACACAATCGATTGCATAAAAAGGCCATATCACAGCCTGTTCAGCTGTCAACTGAATAAAAAATTCTCTTGTGATTCGAAGTGATTTTAGTCGTCTAAGATATTGAAATGATATACTTTATGCATTAAAGTCGTAAGAAGGATACTACCTGTTCCAGGCCTCTCTTATATGCAGAAAACGAGCCACAAAGTTATTCTGGACAAGTTGTATCCCAAATTTATTTGCGCTATTAACAATAGTTAAAAATTCTATTCATGTAGAACATATGATTTTGTGAAAGAAAAAGCCCCACGGTTTTAATCGTGGGGCTTTACAATACTATCTGTTATTGGCCTTATTGGTACGTATACTCAATTTTGCCAATCATCATCTTATTCTTCGCAAAGCACTCATCCCGTTGCTTCAGTCCTTTTTCATTGTATCTGTAATACCACTTCTGATAATCGGCCCCGCCGGCTGTTGTTACCAGCATCATGCTAACGTTACCC
>CBIMFG010000902.1:0-3108 GCA_966243125.1 uncultured Niastella sp. | reverse complement strand
ATAATACTGGTACCGGAAATAACTAAGGTCTACGCCTATTGAAAGATCGTCGTTTATCCAGAAGACCTTTGATACTTTATCATAAAACTTTTGTGGGTTGCCCAATGGCGCCAACCCCATTGTTTTTCCTTCATCGTAGTTGGGAATAAAACCGCAGAACTGGGTTGCGGCTTCATATACCGATCCCAGCGACATGGGAAAATGATCTTGCCTGAAGCAGGTATAACTGGTGCCTTTTGCCTTGCCCATAAAGGTGGTTGCCCATTCACCCGAACCATCTACCGACAGCAGCGCCGCGCTCTCATAAGGTGAGATCAGGTAAGTACCAACCACATGCGACAGGTGATGGGGAACATAATGAATTTGGGGTTTATGGTCTCCCTTAAAAAAATTGCCATACCAGTTGGTAAATCGCTTGCGCTTCCACAGCAAATTCATCAGTATTTCCTGCCAAATAAATTGACGGCTTCGCCGCATGTGACTCAACCCATAAAAACTCTTTTTACCCATGCACAGGGTTGGGTCTACTGATATAGCCACATGGTCAATGTCTGTTGGTTTTAATCCGGCCACTTCCATGCACCTGGTAATGGCGTTAACAGGAAAATCGGTGGAGTGTTTTTTCCTGGTGATGCGTTCTTCTTCAATAGCAACAACAAGCTGGCCATTTGACACAATGCAGGCAGTGGAGTCATGATAATAAAAGTTGATTCCCAGAATATTCATAAAGCTTATTTTTTGGAGATGCAATAATCCCATGCTACTACTGACCAATAGTAAATACCTGGTGTAATAACATTATTACAGTTGAAAAAATAAGGGAGACAGATAGGTAGTCAGATACCTTTACGATAATAAAAAGCCGGCAGCATGTAAGTACACTAAATTGAGCAATTCAAATATATAGTATTATGTCTTCTTTTTAAAATTTCCTGCTTAAGGTCATGAATATTATGTTGCTATAACTTTTTTTAATGTTGTGTGCTATTTCTTTTTGGTGGCCATTTGGCCAAATTTTCTGGGATAATAAGAAAACGTAAGCAGGAAATATTGTTGTAAACCATTTGTGATGCGGGTACTGGTGCCCCATTGGCCTGCGCTGTTGCTGATATTCTGGTATTTTTTTAACAGGTCCATAGCGGAGCATTTCAGTTCGCCCTGCTGCTTCATAAACCGGTAGCTGACAAAGGCATTCCACAGCACAATGGGTTTATCCAGGTTTGAATTGGAAACGCGGTCGGCCGTACTGCTCAGGGTAAACCCGGCCGGGTAGTTTATCACCAACCCGAACTTAGTGGTATTACTGGTGTTTGTAAAAGTATTCAGCTGGGCGGCGGTTGGCTTTGTTTGATTGGTTTGTATGGTTTGCCCTGCTGTAAGTATCAGTACTGAGTTCAGGGAGAATTGAAGGGTGATTTGATTGAGCAAACTGTTGGTTTTACTAATGTTGCTGAGGGTATCAATGTAGTTGGGTTGTTTGCCGGTTCTAAACTCACCCCTGTACATGAGCTGCAAATTATTTTTATTGATCCTTCTCGAAATATTGAAATTATAATTAAGGCTCAGGTTACTTGCTTTATCAGCATTCGTATAATAATAGCTTCTTTTGCCTGAAGGATCATTGATGGTGCTGTCTGTTACGGGATCAAGCGACAGCATATACCTGCCATAAAAATTACCGTTCACAGCATACAGCGACTTTCTATTCTCTGTGTTAAAATCACCGTTCGCACTTATTGAGTGATTGATGGTGTTTCGCAAATTTGGATTGCCATTTCTGATCTCATAGGCATTGATGCTGTCAACAAGGGTATACAGGCGGTCGATGGTTGGGTACTCCATCGTTTTTGAATAGTTAAGGGATCCGTAAAACCTGTAATGATCCCTTTTTGAATAGGAGTACCTGGCCAAACCCTCATACCGGAAAAACTGGAAGGAACGGTTGAGGTTTCTTTTTACAAAGGAAGAAGTGTTTCGGTCTGTTTTAAAATCGTCTAACAGTTTAAACTGTACAAACAGGCTGTGGTAAGCGGCTTCTGACCACTTGGAAATATCTTTTGACAATGACAGGTAAGGCGTGTATTCGATCACTTCCTGTTTATTCGAGTTGGAAAGGTTCGTATTGAAATTGCGCTTCTTCACCAACGTGTCCAGATCGGTTACTACTGTATTATCTGTTTCGCGGGCATAGTTGAACCATTGGCCAAGATTAAGGTTTACACCAAACAGGTTATACCTGCCCAACAACAGCCTCTTAAAGCCGGTATAATCAACACTGCCGTTTACGCTCAATCGTTGGCTGCTGGTGTTATAATGCCGGTTGGTGTAAGCATTGTCGGCAGGGTTGGTAAGCGATCTGAAATCACTTGTTACTTCCCTTTCTGATACCGTATTGCTGCGTGAGGCGTTGAACTGGGAGTTAAAGCCTTTTAAAGGCTCCTCGTCATTGTTTTTGCTAAAGTTTGCCCGCAGCGATTCGTTGTCTGATCGTTGACTGCTGATGGTATTGGTACGATTGGTGCTTAGCAGCTGATTGGCAGAATCTCTTACCTCGGTTGAGCGGGAGGAGTTACCGTTCTCGTTATTGGTATTAAAGGTGCCGTTTACATCCAGGTTATCGTTATAACTGTTGGTCTTTAAATAATTGATGCCAATATCATGTTTGTTCTGCAGGTTATTTTGCACGCCCTCATCTACGCTAAATTGCGGATTCGCAATCGCCGTGCGGCTCTGGAATGTTTTGTCGGTAATAAAAGCGTCTGCCCCTGTTTTATTATAATTAACGGTAAGCCGGTCGTTTTGCCTGCTATTGGCAGATTCAATAAAATTATGCACCACCACACCACCAATAGAATGATTTTTATTGATGCCATTGGTGCCAAACCGGCCTACATTGTATAAGTTAGGATTGTAATTTCTGTAGGTATTGTTTTGAAACATCTCCTGCAGGTTGCCGATACTTTTATTGATATTATTTATACCACCGCCTATACCGGCACTGCTGCGCTTGTTATAGAGCTGAAAAGAAAGATCAGCTTCAAAGCGGTCCTGGGTGCCATAACCGGCCCCTGCTTTGCCAAAGTATCCTTTTTTACTGTTCTCTTTTAG
>CBIMFG010000901.1:0-3116 GCA_966243125.1 uncultured Niastella sp. | reverse complement strand
AAATGATTCGTCTGGAAATAGTGTATGTTCATCGTTTATTATTCCGTATGTTCCGGAAGATTATAAGTAACAAAGAAATATCAGGAATGTGATACAAAAAGTAATTTTTTGGGGATTAATGTTTTATAGTTATGCTGGTATTACACAGCCTGTTGATCAAAAGTTAAATGCTACGGGTAATGATGATTCTGTTGTGGTAGCATTAATTGTTGATGGTAAGAAATTAAAGATAGACAATAGCTTTAGTTTTACACTTGTCCACAATAAGGATACTATTAAGATAGGGGTCATTGATCATCGTCTTATTCCTCCTTCTGAATTGCCGGATTCAATTGACTATTCTGTTATTTTCAAGTATAAAAAGTATTCTTTGTTCTTTAATAGAATAAGCAGGAAAATGCTATTTCCTGGTCAGAATTATTTGTTTGAATTCGGAATCGATAATCGTCCGTTCGATGAATCTTTAGACTTACTAAAAATCGAGCAATACGAAAATGATAAAACCATACGCCAGCTTCAATATTTGCGGTTAGCACCATTGGATTTTGGCGATGGCTTGCGATATATAAATAAGATTATGTATAAAAAGAAGTAGGACTGGTCAATATCGGTAAACACAAGTTCTATTTGGAGATAATACCTATTAGATGAGAAACCAAAACTGCACACCCATTGGAAGAATCTGCACACTTATCGCCCAAAACTGCACGTTTATACAATCAAACACCTTTTTGTTACGGGAAGTAATATATTCGCTTCACCCTAAACAGATATACCTGCCGGTTATTTATACGAAAACTTTTATAATGAAAAAATTAACATTTGTTTTAACGCTTGCTTTCAATTTAACCATGGGCTCCGTTTTGCAGGCGCAATGGCAATATAACAGTGCCACTGGCGTAGAATCTCATAATACAGGATTTGCAACCATTGGAACCTCCACGCCGCTTGTAAAACTGGCTATTAGTGGAGATGCCAATACAGAAAGGATCCATATTATCAGCAGCGCAGATCCCGTTGTGTGTACGTATCATGTAAATGGAAGTGCTGCTGCGCCATCCCCAGTTATAGCGGGCAATTATCTCGGCTATTACCAGTTCGGCGGGTATGATGGTACACAGAATATCAGAAGCGCCTGGATAACAGGGATCGCTACCCAAAACTGGACAGCCGCCGGTCGTGGTGCAGGTATCGCATTATGTACCACCCCCAACAATTCAACCACCATGACCGAAAGAGTGCGCATAGATGAGAATGGATCGGTAGGCATCGGTACCATCAGTCCCCAGGCAAAACTGGCAGTAAACGGCGATATTCTTTGCAAAAAAGTAACGGTTACCTTAAATGGCTGGTCCGATTACGTTTTTTATGCCAACTATCGCTTACGCCCCCTCAGCGAAGTGGAACAATACATCAACCAATACCATCATTTACCCGAAGTAGTTGCTGCTGATGAAGTAGAGAGGAACGGACTGGATGTAGCAGATAACCAGGCTGCGTTGTTAAAGAAGATCGAGGAACTAACGTTGTATGCGATTGAGCAGAACAAACAAATGGAAGCCATGAAAAAGGAAATGGCGGAACTAAAAGCAGTTATCCGGGAAATACGAAAATAAACAATCAGCTATAACCTTATGTGGCGCAGATAACGAAGCATCAAATAAAAAACCGGAGCCGTTTGGCTCCGGTTTTTTATTTGCGCCCGGCCGTGCTCAATTGCCTGAATACTTCATAGGGGTTGTCGATCGCTTCCCAACGATCATATATTTTTACAATTGTTCCTTCGTCTGACTGCGTACGGCCGCTGTAAAATTTGATAGTGCCTGCGTTGAACAGGCGTTCAACTAAATTAACGGTCACCTGCATGTCGGAAATTTTATCGTAGTCGATGACCTTAAAATCTGTACCAATAATTCCACTTCTTATCATTACCCTTCTGTTGCTGTAAGCATACCTTGTATTGCTATACGCAAATAATTTACTTAGAAAATTAAAGAGGAAAAAAGCAACGGGAATCAGCAAAAATAACCTGAAAAAATTTCCCATGCCGTTTGCATTAAACGCATTTCCTGCCATGGCATAAGAAATAACAACAAAAATTAAAACGCCGGCTCCTAAACGCAGCGCACTTATGATATACGGAATAAACTTCGGTTTGTCAGTCCATAAGATCTCTTCCTAATCATCCTTGATGCGATCAAATTCCTGTAATAATTTTTTCTCAGGCATACAGATTTT
The DNA here is from genome assembly GCA_966243125.1 of uncultured Niastella sp. Lineage (GTDB taxonomy): Bacteria > Bacteroidota > Bacteroidia > Chitinophagales > Chitinophagaceae > Niastella. Next base: position 878 of record CBIMFG010000901.1, on the reverse strand, counting down.
TGGTATAAAAATACGTCAATATCGGTAAACAACAGGGTAGTTAGCTTAATCATCACCCAGCCACATTGCGTTAATTTTAGTGGAAGTACCAAAATTAACTACATGCGTGGCTACCTGCTTTGGCTCCTGTTCCTGATCACTAACCTGGCTAATGCGCAGTCATTGCCGCCATACCAACCTACACGTGCGGAAATACTCGATGCCTACAAAGCCGCTACCCGGCTCGATTCCCTGGCAAAAAATGCCATCCTGAAAGGAAATATAAAAGCCCACTGGCAACCCGATCACAAAGGTTTCTGGTATCGGAATACATTAGCCGATAGCTCAAAAGAATACTGGTATGTAGAGGCCCGCACCGGCGCCAAACAAAACTGAAAGATAGCACGACATATCTTTCTACCAACGATAATGGCATCATCACCGGCGGCATAAAAAGCCGCTGGATGCGGCAGCGTGCTTCCGATAGCAGTTCGCCCGATAAACAATGGATCGCCACCATACAGGCAGGAAACATTTTCCTGCGTTCCGTCGCAGGCGGAGCAACAATGCAATGTTCCTTCGATGGCGATACCACTAACCCATATGCACATCTTCAATGGTCGCCCGATAGTAAACACCTGGTTGTTTTTCATAGCTTTCCCGTGCCAGAGAAGCCGGTCTATTATGTACTGTCTTCTGTGGACACCTCATCGCGGGGCATTTTACAGTCACATGAGTATGCTCAACCTGGTGACGCGTTTACAGGGTATGAGCTGTTCACTTTAAATGTGGCCGACAAAAAACTGGTGAAGGTGCAAACGGAATTGTACAACTTCCTCGATTATCCCTGGATCCACTGGCGCACCAACGACAATACATTTTTTACCTTTGAGAAAGCC
>CBIMFG010000900.1:0-3118 GCA_966243125.1 uncultured Niastella sp. | reverse complement strand
GGGAAATGTAGCTTATTATTACCAGGGCAGGGCGATTGAAAACGTCCGCATCAATAACACCATAGATGCTTATGCCGTTAACGGCTGGGAAAGCATGAAGCTGGAAAACCATTCGGGTATCGTGGACAATTACCGGAACCTGAAGGGTGATGCATCGCTGATCAGCCGGTATACAAAGCCTGTGTATCTGGCTGTGAAACTGAACCATAAAGTACTCAGTGTAGGGGATACTTCACTGGCTGATTTTTATATTGTCAATCAAGAGGACCTGCATGGTTCCTATAACCTGGTAGTGTGGGTAATTAATGAGAAAGGCGAAAGACTAATCAATAAGACAATACCAGTTCACATTACCGGTGGAAATGTTTATGGAGAATTATTGCATGCGGGTTTTCCTGTTGTGCCACCAAGCGAGGGCTATACATCGGTAAGAGCAGAACTGCAAAGGGATAATAAAACGATAACCAAAGGTGATGACAGGATCTATGGGGTCAGGCTGGATGCCTCAGGCATACCGGCCATCGGTATGGTGGCAGATACCAGTGGCGTACTCGCCCCATTTTTAAAATCAGCAGGTATCAGGTTTACGACATACAGAACGGGAAGACCTGAAGGGAAATATTTACTGGTAGGTGCTTTTCAACCCCAGCAAACAGGAAACCAGCTGGTAACAGATATACTGGAATGGGTGAACGAGGGCAATACCCTGATCATTGTAAATAATATTGAAGCATGGGCAGCCCATCTGGCACAAAAAGAAGTCATCCGTTATTCAGGATCCAAAACCCTTGGCACTACCTGGTATGGAGGAAACTTCTTTTCAAAGCAGCATGTGCTTTTTAACGGACTTCCGCAGGCCCAGGTATTTAACTGGGAATACCAGTGTTTTGCAACTTATAACCGGAGCCGGATTGGACTGCGGTTGTTGAACGGGGAAACCATTATAGCCTGTGTGGCCGACCATAAAAAGGAAGTCTATTCGGCATTAAGTATCATTCCGCATGGCCGTGGTAAAATTATTTTGTGTGCCCTGGATATATTTTCCTGCCTGAAAGACCTGAATCTTGCCAAAGCAGCTGAAGGGGAAGGCGAAAATGCCGCGATGAACAGTTTTAATGTTTCCCAGAAAAATAAGGCAAATATTATGGGGCAGCAGTTGTTGCTGAATATGCTAAAACAGGCATCATACTAGAAATCGGGTTACAATCAGGAGATGGGTTAATGAAGGAAGTTCAGGATGTTTTGCCATTTATGGTTTGCCATCTGAACCGTGTTGAGCGGACCCGGCAGGGTGATGGGGACCGGAATTCTGCAATCGCCGATTCAAGGCTATTGATAAGTCCGCTATTTTCTTGCGGTGTTCAGCCACTTCAGACCACATGGCGCCATTCAGCAGCTTATGTTCCAGTTCCCTGGATTCCCGCTCATAAAGTGCCTTAAGCGTAACCACATCCAGCGTATCTATATCAACGATCATAAAAAAATTTAACCCACATTTTGCAGCAATAATTATTCCGGAAGCATATTTTTTTTATAACAAGGCAAAAAACAAACCCGGATACAATTAATTCTGAACAAGAGCCTGGTTGAATCGGCAGATACTATCAGTCTGCATATATTTCATCCTGCACCAGTTTTTTCCATAGCAGTTAGCCTGAGTGGTTCAGGTGCAATCCATCATAACTGAGGGTATCATTCATGCGGTCATCCTTTTGAAAATATGGGTAGAGGTTGATAAAATTTCCCAGCTTGCAAATGCTGTCGTTATAGGATTTTAAATCAGGAATAGAATCATTCTTAGGTAAAGATTCTAATTAAAGTTATGCTCATAAGTATCATGCTTGAGGATTGTTTGCAATTATTTAACACGTGACTATTTGATATGTGTAGTACATGAGATGTTTTTATGAAAAATAAGTGCAGGAAATAAAATTTTCAAGGCCAGATATAACAATATCTGGAAGATGTGCGCAAATTAAATTTTGTCGTCAAATATATCTGAGTTCCAAAACTTGTAACAACTTTATCTCTAATTACACCAAAATGAGAAGGAGATTTGCAAAATGAAATTCAAATATTTCTTTGTAATTATCTTATTTACTTCCAAAGTAAGTTTTAGTCAAAAAATAGAAATAGGCATAGACTACGGTCGTGCCTACTTCTTTTATAGGTATAAAGACTATGGAGAAGGGTTTATTAATGAGCCTAAATCCAATTATGGTTTCATTGCAGGCATTTCAATTCAAAAACAAATCTCAAACTATAATTTTTTGGAAACCGGGTTGAGATTCGCTTTATATAAACAATATTATTCAACACGCAGACATTGGGGTGCCTGGGAGCAAAATTATTCTATAATTCAAATACCCGCTTTGTTTGGCATACAATCTAATAAGAAACTGGGGTATAAATTCAGCGGTGGAATGATACTTGGTTTCATGCCAGACCAGTATGAAGCACCTTATATCGCCAATTATCATCCAGACTTAGTAACAATCGACTCAATAACGAGAGGTACGATGAAAAGAAATTTTACTCCAATTTTTCCAATGATTAATTTTAATGCTGCTCTTACTTATAAATTTAAATCAAATTTGATTGCAGAATTAAAAGCGGGCTATGGTAAAGGCTTTCTTAATGTTACGGAATATGATATTTATTACAATGACGGAAGCGGGAAAAATGATAAACAGGCAAAGCAGTGGGGAAAAGGTGACTTTGCCATCATCAACTTTGGCATAAACTACGTATTTAAAAACAAGGACGTCCGGTAAGTTCTGCAGTTGAATTTTCCGTGAAAGTTGTAATTACATTTTTAATATTTCAATTCGGCCAGAGGCGTACAAATAAAACCGATTCAACCTTGAACGACCAGCCATTAAACAACCCTAAAAAGAAAATCGCCTAAACACAGTCATAAACTGAATTAAAGGCGATTGAAATGTGATCCCGTCAGGATTCAAACCTGAAACCTTCTGATCCGTAGTCAGATGCTCTATTCAGTTGAGCTACGGGGCCTTTTTTAAGTGTCCAAGTGCTTTGTAATAGCCAAATCGGGTTGCAAATATAGAGGAAAATCCGCAACCGGAGCTAATAACCATCCCCCATTTTTATTCCA
>CBIMFG010000899.1:0-3120 GCA_966243125.1 uncultured Niastella sp. | reverse complement strand
GTAGACCTTTTATCCACCTTATGATGGCGGGCATCTTTGTCGTGACCCATATGCAGGTCCTGTCTCAACGTTCATATACGGCCAATTCTGTATTGGCGATGGGTAATTGGTATAAAATAAGTACAACCACCCCCGGTATTTACAAAATCGACCTCCAGCTCCTCGCTTCCCTTGGCATAAATACGTCTGGGCTCACCACTTCGGGGGTAAAGCTATACGGAAATGGCGGACAAATGTTGCCCGAAAAACCATTGAACACCGTGCCCGACGATCTGGTGGAAAACGCCATTTGGGCCGAAGACGGCGGCGATGGCCAGTTGAACGGGGCAGATTACCTGCTTTTTTATGCCGCAGGCCCACATGGTTGGGCGAAGGATTCCCTCAACAAAACCTTTTACCATCAAAAGAATATATATAGCGATACCTCGTGGTATTACCTGGTTATAGGCCAGAATGGTAAACGGGTCACTACTGCAAATGTACCCACGGTACCCAACACCACGGTAACGCAGGCCACCCGCAATTGGTTTTATGAACTGGATACGGTGAACTTCCTCAGCAGTGGCCGCCAATGGTATGGAGATGAATATTCAACCAACGGCGGCAAGTCGTTAACCCGCACTTATTCGGTAAGCATGCCCAATATCCTGCCCGATGCCGCTACCATAAGAGCGGCTTGTGTGGCCCGCTCGTTCAACACCGATAGCCGCTTTACAGTAAGCATTAATAACCAGCAGGCTATGCAGATAAACCTGCCCGCTACCAATACTGGTTTATACGATGCCTTTGCCACCGCAACCCAAACATCGGCCACCTTCAGCACCACGCAAACACCACTTACGCTTAAGTTAGATTATACCCCCGGCAGCGCCGGCAGCCAGGGCTGGCTCGATTGGATGGAGATCCTGGCGCGGGTTGACCTGTCGATGAACGGCATCAACCAGTTGCAATTTCGCGATTGGAACAGCGTGGGCCCGGGTAAAGTGAGCAGTTTTAGTATAAAAAATGCCCCGGCCGGTTTACAGGTGTGGGATGTAAGCAATGGGTTGGAACCGATTCGAATGCCCGGCAGCCTCAACGGCAGCGAATGGCGGTTTGTAAATGAAAGCAGCCGCTTGCACGAATACATCGCCTTCACCACCAATGGGTTTTTATCCCCAGGCGCGGCAGGCCGGGTAGCTAACCAAAATCTCCATGGCAGCCCCATACCACAATATATTATTATTACGGCACCCAGCTTATTGGGCCAGGCCCAGCGGCTGGCGCAGTATCACCAGCAGCGCGATAACCTCAGCAGCGTGGTAGTAACGGTTGATCAGGTGTACAATGAGTTCTCCTCCGGTTCGCCCGACCCAACCGCCCTGCGCGATTTTGTAAAAATGTATTACGACCGCGCCAACGGCGACTCCACCAAAGCGCCCAAATACCTGCTGCTGTTGGGCGATGCCTCCTTCGATTACCGTACCCGCATCAGCAACAATACCAACCTGGTACCGTGTTGGGAAAGCCCCAGTTCCCTCGATCCGTTATCAACCTATCCCTCCGACGACTTTTTCGGTTTCCTGGGCGATAATGAAGACATCAACGGAACCATCACCAACCTGCTTGATATTGGTATTGGCCGCATTCCGGCAAAAAATGAACGCGAAGCGCAGGCCATGGTTGATAAGATCATGGCGTACAACGCCCCCCAAAGCCTGGGTCCCTGGCGCAACGAATGCACTTTTATTGCCGACGATGAAGACAATAACCTGCACCTGAACGACGCTGAAACCATGACGCAGGCTGTAGCAACCACTTCGCCTCAGGAGAACATTGATAAAATTTACCTGGATGCCTATCCACAGGAAAGTAATTCGGCCGGAAGCCGCTATCCTGCTGTAAACCAGGCCATCAACAATAAAATATACAGCGGTACCCTAATGTGGAACTATTCAGGCCATGGCAGTTACCGCCGCCTGGCAGAAGAAGTGGTGCTTGATCAGGATATTATCAATAGCTTCAACAACCCCACTAAACTGCCTTTGTTCGTAACCGCTACCTGCGATGTAGCGCCCTACGATAATCCATTAGTAAGTTCCATAGGCGAAAACCTGTTGCTGCGCGAAAAAACAGGCGCCATTGCCCTTATGGCTACCACCCGTGTGGTATTTGCCTTTAGCAACCGGGTAATGAATGAGAATTACCTCAGGACTGCCTTTCAAAAAAAGGCCGACAGCAGTTATCGCAGCCTGGGCGAAGCAGTACGCGCCGCCAAAAATGTTACCTATAACTTCTCCAGCGATGTGGTGAATAACCGCAAGTTCACATTGCTGGGCGATCCGGCCCTAACGCTGGCCTTCCCCACATACCAGGTAAAAACCACCGCCATCAACGGCAATGCCCTCACCAACACGCCCGATACGTTAAAAGCATTATCTGAATACACCATCAGTGGTACCATTCAGGACAATGTTGGTAATCCCCTCAACGATTTTAATGGAACTATTTACCCTGCCATTTTTGATAAAGCCCAAACCGTAAACACCCTGGGCAATGATGCCGCCAGCCTGCCGGTGCCGGTTCAAATGCAAAAAAACATCCTTTTCAAGGGAAAAGCTACCGTAAACAATGGCCGGTTTACCTTCAGTTTTATTGTACCCAAAGACATTAGTTACCAATATGGTAATGGCAAGATCAGCTACTACGGCGATAATGGCGCCAAAGACGGAAATGGCGTGTTGACAAATATTATCGTTGGCGGTTCAGGAAATGGGGTAGCAGACCCCCTCGGTCCGTCGATAAAAGCGTATTTAAATGACGAGAAGTTTGTAAACGGCAGCATTACCAACGACCGGCCGGTATTGTTATTAAAACTGGCCGACTCATCGGGTATTAATATACTCGGAACCGGTATTGGGCACGACCTGGTAGCAGTTCTTGATAATGATCAAAAAAACGAATATGTGCTGAACGAGTTCTATGAGGCCGACCTGAATAATTTTCGCCAGGGAAGCGTGCGGTTTCAACTGCCGGCATTAACGCCCGGGTCGCATACATTAACCATAAAGGCTTGGGATGCAGCGAATAATTCAGGCGAGGCTAGCCTCACTTTCAGGGTAGTTAACCAGCAGAACTTTG
>CBIMFG010000898.1:0-3121 GCA_966243125.1 uncultured Niastella sp. | reverse complement strand
TCAGGTACTTTTTGTTAGTTGCCTCTTCGCTGCTAACAAATTCTTTGATCAGATCTGTAGCATTTACAGAAAAATCAGCACGTACATCGGCGAGCCCCTGAACGGTTCTGTTATATTGGTACCAGCCATAACCTGCCGCCAATAATATAACTACTACGATACCGCCGATGATTGTCCTTTTTTTGTTCATGGAAGAATGTGAGTTTAATTGTTGAGTGCGCCTCCGTCAACCCAACAGCTTATAGATTTTATTTGGCTGTTTGTAAGCGAGCCGTCTTCGGGCATTAAACGGGAAACCACTGCTGTTTTTATTTTAGGAGCTGCATTTTTTATTTGTGTATATGTCGTAAGTGCGCCTGGGCCATTGGAGCTTCCTGCACCATGGCAATCGGGTTTGGCACAACTGGATTGAATAATGGGCATTACATCTGCTGCAAATGATGCATTTGTACCATCGCAGGTGCTAGCTCCATATAGGATCTCCTCCTTATCGTTATAACAACCATAAAATAATATAATACCGACTGCTAAAACGCCTGTTACTTTTTTAATCATAGTATAGCAATTAATTCAGCTGTTTAAGGTGCTTAATCTGTTTTTCAATGAGTAATTGCATGTATGCAATTTTCTATGGAGTTGTACGATTAACCGTTTAGTTTGGTTGCCTATCATTGATTTTTCGTGGGTAACTTATACTGCTTACAATAAAAAACCCTGTCCTTAAAAGGACAGGGTAACCAAACCCTAAAACTAAAAAATAACCCATATACAAGTATGCCGGTTACCCAGCTACTTACAGAGTTTGAATCAGGGCGTAACCGCATTTACACTTTACCAGATAATTACTATTAATAATATGATAAACGCCAAAACCTATACGGTAAAGAATTTAATATAGTTGCCCCGGCCTGTATATTCGATTTATGCCCCCGACATTAAAACAAGATTAAAGAAACCTGGCTTTCAAAGCCGTTGTATTATAATATAGCAGACAATGCACTAAAACAACGATATTGTAAAAGCGATTTTAGCCTGTCTGAAGGAGTAAGCTTTTGTGAATTGCTTTAAAGTTCAGGTACTTAACAGTAAATTTGGTAAAAGTTTCAGCAACAGTACATGACGGAAAAGAATCAACTGTATAGAAAAAAGATCATAAAGCATCTGTATTTTTCTAATATGCTATCCTGCGCTGACCTCAGCGACAAGATCAATAAGAGTTTACCCGTTACCACCAAAATGCTGGGAAAACTTATTGAGGAAGGCTGGGTTACTGAAACCGGGTTTGCCGCATCAACTGGTGGAAGGCGTGCCGTTATGTACTCTTTGTTACCCGATATATTATATGTGGTATCGGTGGCCATGGATCAGCTAATTACCCGTATTGCCATTTTGAACATGCAGAACAAACAGGTGGCCGCTACTGAATTGTTCGAGCTTCCTTTGCTAAAGAATCCGCAGGCGCTTGATACACTTACTGAAAAAATTGATGAGGTTATAACCCGGTCGGGTATTTCTAAAAACAGCATTGCCGGCGTGGGCATAGGAATGCCCGGTTTTGTTGATTCTGCCAAAGGCATGAACTACACCTTTCTTGAGCCCGAACAAGGCACCCTCACTCAATACCTTTCATCAAAGATCAAATTACCTGTATACATCGATAACGACTCACGCCTCATTGCCCTGGCTGAACTAATGTTTGGCGCCGCCCGAACCAAGAAAAATGCCATGGTAATAAACGTTGGCTGGGGTGTTGGCTTAGGCATGATCCTGAATGGTGAGCTCTTCAGAGGCCACAATGGGTTTGCCGGTGAGTTCAGCCATATTCCGCTCTTTCTAAATAATAAATTATGCAGCTGCGGCAAAAGCGGCTGTTTAGAAACTGAAACTTCCCTGCTGGTAGTTATTGAAAAAGCTAACAAGGGCTTAAAGGAAGGGAAAATATCACTGCTGAATGAACTCTCAGTAGAACATGCTGAGCAAGCCTTCCAGGATATTATTAAAGCTGCAGGTAAGGGCGATAAGTTTGCGGTAGAAATACTATCCGAGTCGGGATATAATATAGGAAGAGGCGTGGCCATTCTGATACATTTACTGAACCCCGAACTGGTTATCTTAAGTGGTCGCGGGTCATCGGCAGGAAGGATTTGGCAGGCGCCCATTCAACAGGCATTAAACGAACATTGCATTCCCCGTTTGGCTTCCAATACTGAAATAGAAATTTCTTCTCTCGGCTACCAGGCCGAAGTTACCGGCGCTGCTGCCCTGGTAATGGAAAACTTCGAAAAAAGCGAGCTTAAGAAAGAACCGATGCATCCGGAAAAGCTGGTGAAGAAGTAAAGGAGAAGAATATCAAGGGGAGGTTGGGTTATTTTTTCATGAACAGCAGAATAAAGCCAAAGGTGGTTACAGCCTGACTAACCCAGAATATAAACATCCATTTTATAGTTTCTGCTTTATTATTAGCAACTTCTTTTATTAATTCCGTTTTGGATGTTTCTATTTTGGTTTCAGCCCTGATCACATCTTCTTTTGTAGCAAGTATTGATGTTTTTGTATCCACCTCGCACTTGATTTTTTCCTCAATAAAGGTAGTCAAATTTTCAGCGGTTTCCCTGCCCAGTTTCAATGAAACAAGGTCATAAACAGCTTAATTTATTGATATTAATCAAGTTATTTCTCAGCTGCTACAATCTCCTCAGCATGCTGTTTATTCTTTGGCCGTAGAAATATCTTGCTGATAACACCCTTCTCATTGATCACAAAAGTAGTACGATGAACACCCATATATTTATTACCAAACATTTGCTTTTCGCCCCATACGCCATACTTATTGATAATAGCATGATCGGCATCGGCCAGTAAGGTAAACGGCAAACTGAACTTGGTCTCAAACTTCTTATGGCTTTTTTCATCGTTCGGACTAACCCCAATCACTTCAAAGCCATGTTTCTTCAACAAGGCATAGTTATCGCGCAAATTGCAGGCCTGTATCGTACAGGTTGGGGTGTCGTCTTCCGGATAAAAATACAGCACCACTTTTTTACCCTTTAGCTCGCTGAGCGTAACTTTTTTACCGTTCTGGTCTTTGCCGCTAAATGCCGGCGCTTTATCGCCTTCTTTC
>CBIMFG010000897.1:0-3123 GCA_966243125.1 uncultured Niastella sp. | reverse complement strand
CATATGCGGACAGCAGTTAACTATAACGGATATTTTTCTGGCATGGACAGATGCATCGCCCAAAAGCACCTGCGCCACGCTTAATTCTGCTACCATCAATCCCAAATGTGGTACTGTTGATTCGGTGCAGATCAATACTGGTTTGAATGCCAGTTTTAGTGTTACCAATGCTACCTGCTCAGTTCCAGGTTCTATTAATATGACCCCGGTTGGCGGAAAAGCGCCGTATACATATTCGTGGGTTGCCAGTAATGGCGGTGTTATTCCTTCAGGCCAATCAACCAACCAGGATCTTACCGGTTTAGTAGCAGGAACTTATACCGTAACCATTACTGATGCTTTAAGTTGTACGTCTACCAGGTTTACAACCGTTACAGCAGCGGCGCCAGTTACAGCCAATGCCGGTGATGACTTTACAAAAACCTGTATTTTGAATGTAAACGGCAAACAAATAGGGGTGTCGCCTGAAAGCGGATTCACTTATTCCTGGTCCCCAGCCACAGACTTAAGTAGCTCCACTGCCAGCAACCCCACTGCAAATCCATCGGTAACTACTACCTATACGGTAACCAAAACCAATACAGCTTCTGGTTGCAGCAATACCGATCAGGTAACAGTAACGGTTGATAATGCTGCCGTGGTTGCCAATGCCGGGGACGACTTCACCAAAAATTGCATTGCTTATACAAACGGTAAACAAATCGGGGTAGCTTCTGAAGCCGGATTTACTTATTCCTGGTCACCAGCTACAGATTTAAATAGTTCCACTGCCAGCAATCCTACTGCTAATCCATCAGTGACTACTATCTATACAGTAACCAAAACCAATTCAACCACCGGTTGCAGCAATACCGACCAGGTAACGGTAACGGTAGATAATGCTGCTGTGGTGGCCAACGCCGGTGACGACTTCACTAAAACCTGTAGCTTAAATGCAAACGGCAAACAAATAGGGGTGGCATCAGAAACCGGTTTCACTTATTCGTGGTCGCCAATCACCGGTTTAAGTAATGCAAATATCAGCAACCCCAACGCCGATCCGGCATCAACAACTGTTTATACCGTAACCAAAACCAATACAGCTTCTGGCTGCAGCAATACCGACCAGGTAACTGTTACCGTAAGTACAGAGGCACCAGTCCCGCCAACCTTCTGCGTGGTACAACCTTCCCTGTGTGGACCAGCAACAGGAAGTGTAACCATAAAGAGTCCGCTTGGGGCAGATTACGAGTATAGTATTGATAATGGCAACAGCTGGCAGGCAAGTGCGGTGTTCAATAACGTGGCTGCAGGCTCTGTTACAGGAATAAAGGTTAAAACGCTGAGCTCGGGCTGTATTTCATCCGCTGCGCTTTGTGACGCATCTGATTGTTCACAAAATGCAAGATTGATGACACAAAATTCAACAGAAGGCAATACATCGCCTTTAAATAAAATAGAAAAGCAGATCACCCTCAAAGCTCTTCCAAACCCTTTTAGCAGCAATGTGAAATTTGTGCTAACTGCACTCGAAGCGGGCAAGGGAAGTTTAGAAGTGTTCAATATGCTTGGACAAAAGGTAACCACTGTTTTCCAGGGTCGCATATTGCCAGGTACCAATACATTTCAGACAAGCCTGCCATTAATGAAATCTGGCCAATTGATCTATGTATTGAAGGTTGGAGATAAAATAGTAACGGGTAAATTGTTACAGTTAAACCAATAAGTGTGCGCCATTATTGAAAAAAAGCTGCTCCCGATTTGTGGGAGCAGCTTTTTTATTGATTTTGTAAATTTGCTGCTTATTAAAATAATCGGATGAAACTCAACTTACTGTTTGCGGTGTTTTTTGTAATGGGAGTGTTTGCCTGTAAGAACACTAATAATACCAATACTGTTGAACCCAATCATAAAGATTCAACAGCTGCAGCTGTTCCCAAACAACCTTTTGCGGGCGTTGAATTTGCCAGTAAAAAAGATGTGGCCTGCGGCATGATGCTGTCTGCCGGTATTACTGATACCGCTCATTACAATGGCAAGATCTATGGTTTTTGTTCTGCGGAATGTAAAGCTGATTTTCTAAAGACTCCGGAGGCGTTTTTGGCGTCGAAGTATAGACAGTAAAATTTCAAAATCCTACTCCTCCGGCTGCTCCAGCGGCAAAAAACACTTAAACGTAGCGCCTTTATCAGGCGTGCCTTCTGCAGTTATATAGCCGCCATGGGCATTGGCTATTTTCTGACAAATGGTAAGTCCCGTTCCTGAACCCCGGTACTCTTCGCGCCCGTGCAGGCGAACGAAGATGTTGAACAGCTTGCTGGCATCTTCCTGGTTAAACCCAATGCCATTATCAGTGATGCTGATGCATAATAACTGTTCTTCAAAATTGGAACCTTCCTTCCTTTCATCGGTAACAATAGTGGAGATAATTTCTATAACAGGAATATTATTGGCAGGCTGAAATTTAATGGCATTATCGAGCAGATTATAAAATAAGCTGAACAACATTTCCTGCGATCCTTTAATGGTTGGCAAATGATTGAAACGAATGACGGCATTCGTTTCCTTTATCTTTTTTTCCAGTGAGTTCACTACCTGTTGCATCAGTTGTTGTAGGTTTACATGGGTGTAGGTAGTATTAAAGCTGTTTAAAGCAGAAAGGGACAAAATATCATCAAGTAGTAATTTTATCCGGTTTAATGATCCCTGAATGCGGCGTAAACCAGCCTTGCTGCTGTTCGATAAACGCACGCCATCCTGCACCATGATCATCTCCAGCGTAGTGTACACTTTTTTGATTGGTTCTTTCAGGTCGTTACCGGTGATGGCGGTAAAGGTGGCCATTTCTGCATTGGCCTTTTCGAGCAATTGGTATCTTTCTTTTAAAGCATGGTGTAACTGCTCCAGTTTTTTTTCTGCCTTTATCCGGTGCGATACATCGTGCATGATGTTCATTACACCTATGATGTTCTTATCGTCATCGAATAAAGGGATAAAATGATTCTCATAAATACTTCTATTGAAAGTGTCTGCTTTTGACGGAAGAAAGGATTTTTTTCCCTGAAAAGCCAGGGTATAAGCATGCATGATTTCTGTATCTTCCTGCAGCTGGGGAAATATGTCTACAATACGTTTTCCTAGTGC
>CBIMFG010000896.1:0-3127 GCA_966243125.1 uncultured Niastella sp. | reverse complement strand
GCTAGTCAAGGTCAAATGTTGAGCGCAAAAACTTCTGTTCCTGCGTCTGCTGGTTATGTGGCGCTTGAGCGGGTAGAAGCGACTATAAGTGGTAAAAAGGGTTCTTTTGTATTACAACATAATGCAACTATGCATAAAGGAGAATTCATGCTGAATATTATTGTTATACCAGATTCGGGAACAGATGAGTTGACCGGCATTGCTGGTAAATTGAACATTATTATAAAAGATAAAAAACATTTTTACGAAATGGAATATACGCTGCCGGATTAGGTTGCTTTATTTCATGAAAAAGCCCTGAAACCTTAGTTCCCTCAAACAATGTGGTATAAAGAGAGACAAACTCAAATTGCGGTAGGTGAGTTTAGATTGTTGAAATCAACATTTCGCAGGAAAAGTTTACCTTAATACTACAATTTTTGATTATGAAGGCAATTCGTTTACATGACGTAGGAGGGGCGGAGCAGGTTGTTTATGAAGATGCGCCTGTTCCCAGCCTGTTAGAAGGTGATGCCCTGGTAAAGGTATTTGCTTTGGGAATTACCACTAATGAATTAAATTGGGGACCAACATACGTTGATGAAAAAGGTAACAGCAGGTTGCCTACTGTTCCCGGACATGAACTTTGTGGCATTGTTGAGAAAATCCCTCCAGGAATAACAGGAATCGAAGTGGGAGACCATGTGTATGCACTTACCTCCTTTTTTAGAAATGGTGCTGCTGCGGAATATGTTGCCATTGAAGCCAAAAGACTCGCTCCAAAACCGTTAACGCTAAATGCTGTTCAGGCTGCTTCGCTTCCACTGTCGGCCCTTACTGCCTGGCAGGCTTTGTTTGAGCATGGCGGCTTATTGCCCCAACAGAAAGTGTTAATTCATGGTGCCGGCGGTGGAGTGGGTAGTCTCGCTGTTCAAATTGCCCATTGGCGCGGGGCTACAGTAATTGGAACTACAGATGCCGGAAGCATTGATCTGGTTAAGGCCCTTGGAGCCGATCAGGTGATCGATTACAAATCCGAACGGTTTGAAGAACTGATAAGCGACGTAGATGTTGTACTCGATAGCATCGGGGGTGATACGCAAGATCGTTCATGGCAGGTATTGAAAAGAGGAGGGATGCTGGTGTCAATTGCTGGAGAGTCTATTAACCAACCGCCAGCTGAATGGGGAGTTCAGGGAAAATTTTTTATTGTAAGGAGTGATCGTTTACAACTTATTGAAATCGCGCGGCTTATTGATCGTGGTCATCTCAGGCCTGTAATAGGCGATGTTATTCCAATCGCCGATGCCCGTAAAGCTTATGAAAGGATGGTTGCGCCTGGGAAAAAAGGGAAAATTGTATTACAGGTTAGCGAATGAGTGATCTGGCAGAAAACCACAAGGTATCAGGATGTCGCTCATAAAAATGAACTGTATCAAAGTCAACGTTGGTGACCTATGACACAGTTCATTTTACAGGCTACTATCGCCAATTATTTTTGCTCCGGAACAATAAATGGCGTGCCTTTTGCGCCAAGGAAAAATACCAGCAACCGGGCTTCGCTGGTCGTGCTTATGTTCCTGGTTTGATTATGTAATCCATTGGGTTCTTCCCAAAATACATCTCCTGCCTTGTAAATATATTTCTGACCTTCAAATGTAGATTCAATTTCACCCTTCAGAACATATACAATTGTTGCCTGCGGATGCCGGTGGGCATTGGCTATTTCACCTGGCGCAAGGGTTACCTGAACTACCTTCGCTTCCTGACCTTTAACAGCCGGCAGGCCGGTGATCTCTCTCTGGAAAAGTACCTTAGGTATATGTTTGGTAGCTTCATGTGACGAATGTTGCGCTTTTGCGCTAACCGTACATACTATAGATAAAACCCAAAAGCCAAATACAAACTTTTTCATAATAACTGTTTAATAAATTAAGGATTTATGTACTGCGGTTACTCCTTCCATGGCGAATGAATAATAGCATCGCAGAAATTCTTTCTTTCGAAATTGGGGATCATGTAGGCACAGATATCTGCATTGATAGTGCCATACGTAGTGTCGGGCTTATGTTTAAAGCCGTCAAAAAAAGTTGGAATAACCTTTTTCTTAAAGCCGGTACGTGGAAATTGTTTGACAATTTCTTCACGTAGTTCTTCTGATAGTTGATCATATCCTCTGCCAACCACATCCAGCGCTACGGCATAATTCAATAAAGCTACCTCTGCTTCTTTATGCGGCGCAACGCCAGGTATTGTATGTAAGGCGATAGCATCCCATACCAGTTGTAGTGTTTGTTGCGGCAGTCCATGCCCCCTGAGAAATTCACGGGCCGCGTTGGCCCCGTCCACTTCAAAACATTTATCCGGACTGCTGTAATGTGGAGCAAGTCCCAGATCATGAAAAGCTGCACTTACATATAACAATTCAGCATCGTAAGCAAGCTTTTTTTGCCCGCCATGTAAAGAGGCAAATAAAAATGTACGTAATGAATGATTATATAGAAACTCACTTCCATGCTCGAGCAACAATTCCGTAGCCTGATAGGCTATAGTGCTATCCGGTATTTTAATACCAGCTACGGCTTTAGGCAACTTTGTTGTCATGATTTTATATTTTAGCAGATAAATTAAACAGGTATTGTTCTCGTGGAAATTCCCACGCGATTAAGAAAATTGATATGGCAAACCAGAACGATAAGATCAGCTACTTTCTTAGTATTAAAATTCGCTTAAATTTTCAAAAGTTTCATCGGAAACGCCCTGCACGGGAAGAGGCATACAGCGGGTGATCCATTGCTGCAATTTGTTCCCAGTATAATGGTTCTTCTTTCCAGACATCTAAACGATGCTTAATTGACTTTATCATAAATTCATCTTTTGCAACCGCAAAATTCTCCGGAAAAATTATCTATTTGCTTAAACCAGTTTAAGAAAGATGTTGTAAGTCCCGTAACCAATGAGATGATCAAGCAAATGTTGAATCAGCAGTTAAATCGCCTATAAAATTATTCAGCCCATTTTTCTTTCAGTTGTATTGGGTTTTGCTGTAGTGATCAACGATTTAAAGAATTAATAGCTAAAGCTTCGAGCCAAAACAAATTGGCTATTCTTATTGATGAATATGACAAGCCCATTATTGATTATCTGG
>CBIMFG010000895.1:0-3130 GCA_966243125.1 uncultured Niastella sp. | reverse complement strand
CTTCATCCAGCGCTTCCGCTTCTTCGGCTATTGCTTCATCGTCGGTATCGGCTTCGTATGAATCACCGGCAGCTTCTATATTTTCATCGCCTTCTGCTTCTTCGCCTTCGCCGCTGAACGATACGTCGGTTCCATTTAAATGAACGCCATTTTCAGAAGGAAGAACGCCCTCTTCTTCAGCAGCGGCATCACCTTCGGCAGGTGTTGCACCAGCTTCGGCCCCAATAATGGTAGGCGCCACCATGCTGTCGTCGAGTACTTCTTTAAGCTTTGGCAGGTCATCTGTGGTATTGAGGCCGAAATAGTCCATAAAGTTTTTGGACGTACCATACACCAGCGGGTGACCGGGCATGTTTTCGTTTCGGCCTGTTATTACGATGAGGTCTTTTTCGAGTAATTTCTGAATGGCGTAATCGCTACTTACACCGCGAATCTGTTCAATATCAGATTTTGTTACGGGTTGTTTATAAGCAACTATACTTAAGGTTTCCAACGCGGCTGTTGACAGGCGCTTCAGGAACCTGTCGCCATTTAACTGGGCAACGGTTTTGTGAAAATCCTTTTTAGTAAGGAACTGCCAACCACCACCACTTTCGCGCACTTCGAACGGATAGAACTCAGCCTTGTATTTTTCTAAAATACCTTCCATGGCCGATTCAATCTGATCGAGCACGATCTTATCTTCCATAAACCCAAAGGCCTGGTTGATCAGATCAGTGATCTCCAATGTTGTTAAAGGCTTTTCACTGGCAAAGATCAAAGCCTCTATATGGGGTATCAGGTTGGAAATTTCCATTATTAAATTTTAACCTTGTAATGCAGCGGCACCGCTCACGATCTCTGTAAGTTCGGTAGTGATTGCTGCCTGGCGAGCCCGGTTATATGATATTTTGTAGTGCTTTAATAACTCGTTGGCGTTTTCGCTGGCTTTATCCATCGCAGTCATACGGGCGCCATGCTCAGATGCATTGCCATCGAGTACGGCTTTGAACAATTGTGTGTTCAGGATCTTTGGCATCAGCTCAGCTATCAGCTCGTCTTTAGTGGGTTCAAAGATGAAGTCGCTTTTTTTAGCGCCTTCTTTCTTTTCTACTTTGGGGATGGGAAGAAAACGTTCTACAGTGAAACGTTGCATGGCGGCGTTGCGGAATTCGCTGTACACCAGCTCAATTACGTCAAACTCTTTTGCTTCAAACGCCTTTACAGCAGCCTGGGCAATAGCCTGTACGTTTTCGAAACTCAACTTCAGGAACAGGTCTCTGAAAGTATCGTTTACCTTGTATTTATTTTTCTGGAAGAATTCAGTTCCTTTTTTACCAATGCCCCAGATGGTGAGGTTGCCTTTGGCATTCTGGGTGGCATATTTTTCCTGAATAGTGTTGCGGGCCAGTTTAATTACGTTGGTATTGTAAGCGCCGCACAATCCACGGTCGCTGGTAATAACGATCAACAGCACTTTCTCTGCAGGGCGCTCCACTGCCAGGCTGGTGCCTGTGTCGCCTTCTGTGCCGCTCACGATGTTGCTCAGCACTTCCTGCAATTTGCGTGCATAAGGACGCATTTGCACGATAGCATCCTGGGCTTTTCTCAATTTGGCAGCACTTACCATTTTCATTGCTTTGGTAATCTGCTGCATATTCTGGGTTGCCTTGATCTTATTACGAACTTCTTTTAACTGACCTGCCATGTTGCAAAGTTGATTAGTTAATTCCTACCGGGCTATTTACCTCTATAACAAACTAGTAATCAATTAAATAGAGTCAATAAACAGACCTGTAGTTTTAATCGGCTGCAAAGGTAGCGGAAAGCGGCCAATATTCCACGTCCCTGTGTAAAATTCCGTATTGGATGTGAGTTTCGTGGGAATTGGAAAATGGTGTGCGTATTTATAATGTTCGAGCCATAAAAGCGTTCTAAGTATCCACCGTGTAAGATCATGAAAAGCAGTGACTGGCGTTACTTACTGCCTGGCACATATTTCGTGTATTTAACGGATTTGATAGAAATTTTCAGCATTTTTGTTATAAGATATGGCAAAAGCAAAAAAGAAGAACGCAGCAAAGGACAAACCGGTTATTCTGATAACGAATGACGATGGTATAACAGCACCGGGTATACATAACCTGGTAGAAGCAGTAAAAGACCTGGGTAAAATTGTAGTGGTAGCCCCCGACAAGCCACAATCAGGCATGGGCCATGCCATTACGATCGGTCAGCCCCTTCGTTTGAGCGCCGTATCTACTTTCTTTGATGGCGTGGAAGCCTACCAATGTTCGGGTACCCCCGTTGATTGCGTAAAACTGGCGGTTGACAAGATCCTGCACCGCAAACCCGATCTGTGTTTGAGCGGCATTAACCACGGCGCCAATCACTCCATCAACGTTATTTATTCAGGCACCATGTCGGCCGCAGTAGAGGCAGCCATTGAAAGCATTCCCTCTATTGGGTTTTCGCTGCTCGATTACAGTATTGATGCCGATTTTACCGCCGCCCGTAAATATGCCCGCATCATAGTAGAGCAAATGTTGAAGAAAACGCCGGAGAAACATACCGTACTGAACGTAAACTTTCCCCCTGTAGCACCCGAGCTCATAAAAGGCATTCGCATTTGCCGCCAGGCCTATGCGAAATATGAAGAGGATTTTATTGAACGCAACGACCCCAATGGCCGTAAGTATTACTGGCTAACCGGTGAGTTTGTGAACTTCGATAAAGGAAAAGATACGGATGTGTGGGCCCTTAAAAATAACTATGTGAGTGTTGTACCCGTGCAGTTTGACCTTACCAACTATCAACTGAAAGATAAGCTCGAAAAAACCTGGAAACTGTAATGTTCAAGAAAGACAACCTTCGCTTTGGCATGTTGCTGGGCTTTATTGCTCCCCTGCTAAGCCTTATCGCCTATTATTTTATCAAGTTCTATCCCCTGTTCAGTGTTAAGGACTGTTTGCAATTCATAGGAAGGGAAAAAAGCCAGATCACGGCTATTTCAGTGCCCTGCCTGGTGTTGAATATTGCCCTGTTCACTTTCTACATCAATACCCACCGCGACAAAACCGCCAAAGGTATTTTTGCCATCACACTTATATATGCTATCGGGGCATTACTACTAAAGTTTATTTTGTAGTAG
>CBIMFG010000894.1:0-3134 GCA_966243125.1 uncultured Niastella sp. | reverse complement strand
AAAGATCGGCCGAAAGGAAGCCCGGCAAAAAACGATCGATCTGTTTAAACGCGTAAAATTGCCGAATCCCGAACAATTGTTTCGCCGGTATCCGCATCAGTTAAGTGGCGGACAAAAACAACGCGTAATGATAGCGATGGCCATGAGTTGTGAACCCTCCTTGCTGATCTGTGATGAACCCACCACTGCGTTGGATGTAACTGTACAAAAGACTATTCTGCAACTAATAAAAGAATTGCAGCAAACCCAGCAGATGGGCGTTATTTTCATTACACACGACCTGGGTGTAGTGGCCGAAGTGGCCGACCGTGCCGTAGTAATGTACCGTGGTGAAATTGTAGAGAGCGGTCCCGTCACAAATATCTTCAGCAATCCACAACATCCCTATACAAAAGGATTATTGGCCTGTAGACCGGTATTGCACCCTAAGGGAGAGCGTCTTCCCATTGTAAGCGATTTTCTGGAGAATAACCGTCCGTTTGAAGTAAGCCGTTATACGCAGGTTGCAGAACCGCCGGTTGAAATAAAGGAACCTGATACCGCCGTTAAACAACCTTTTATACAGGTATCGCGATTGAACGTATGGTTCCCTTCCAAAACAAACCTGTTTGGTAAACCAGTTGATTATGTAAAAGCCATCGACAATGTAAGATTTGAAATATATAAAGGAGAAACACTTGGTTTGGTAGGTGAGTCGGGGTGTGGTAAAACAACGTTGGGTAGAACGCTGCTGGGGCTTATTCAACCTACATCCGGTTCGGTGCGTTATGATGGAACGGACCTGGCGAAGGTGGATGCACAAACCATAAAAGAGATGCGGAAAGACATTCAGATCATTTTTCAGGACCCGTATTCTTCCCTCAATCCGCGATTAACCATAGGGTCGGCTATTGCTGAGCCATTGAAAGTACACAATATCATTACCTCCGCTTCGCAACGAAAAGACAGGGTGGTGGAGTTGCTCGAAAAAGTAAATCTGAAAGCAGAACATTTTCACCGGTACCCGCATGAGTTCTCCGGTGGTCAGCGGCAACGCATAGTTATTGCCCGGGCGCTGGCATTAAATCCTTCTTTTATTGTTTGTGATGAATCGGTTTCAGCGCTGGATGTAAGCGTACAGGCGCAGGTGTTAAACCTCTTGAACGACCTGAAAGCAGAAATGGGTTTTACCATTGTTTTTATTTCGCACGACCTGTCGGTAGTACGTTATATAAGCGACCGTATAATGGTAATGAATAAGGGGAAAATTGAAGAGATTGGTGATGCGGAGCAGGTCTATTTTAATCCGCAAAAAGAGTATACCAAGCAGCTTATTGCTTCGATACCTGTAGGTTTAAAGTTTAAGGTTTAAAGTTTGAAGTAGGTTCGCGAATGTGGGGGTGGCTGATATAAATCGGGAATCAAAATTTTCGGAGATCACCTTATACCTTGAACTTTAAACCTTATACCTGCAAACAACTATCCCTAAGCATCTTCATATACACTTCCCCCTTCTCCCTCGCAAATTGAATATTTCGCTCCGGAATCTCATCGGCATTGCCATAAAATTGAATGGCTTTGGCTACCTGGTCTTCCCGAAGCAAATGCAACATGGGGTATATTGACCGGTTGGTGTAATTGGCGGCATCGTTGGGTGCACTGCCTTCAAACTGGTATTGCGGATGAAAGGTGGCCAGCTGGTAAACACCTTCGTAGCCCTTTTGCTGTAACAGCTTTTCAGCAAAGGAAACAAATTGCAGGTAGGTGTCAAACTCTTGGAAATAGTCAGGGAAGATCAGCAGGGTAGTGGCCATGTTATTGTTTGCATCCAGTCGTTTGCATTCTTTCAGCAAGGCATTACGGGCATCGGTACGGGTTGCACCATGCTCTACCTGGTAATGGATGGTATTGTTTTTAAACTCCCGGTTGGCAAACGGACAAAAGTTCAGTCCGATTACAACTGACTGGATCCATTTTTTTGTGCGCTCAATGATTTGCTGATCATTTACCATGGCGGTAAAGGTAGGAATAAGTTATTACACGGTTTTTCTCAAAATCTACACGGCTATTGGTAAAACTGCACAGCTATTAAATATTCCATGTAATCATGTACGGTTCTCTATATTTGACAACCTTAAATCTAACTAATATGAGATATCGCTTTATTCTTATTGTAGCGGGTTTGCTGGCACAAATGAGCGCTCTGCATGCACAAGTTGGTACATGGGACAATAGTAATGTTTCAACATCCACCATGAATGGAAATGTTGGTATTGGTACCCAATCGCCTACAAGTCCTCTTACTGTGATTGGCGTAAATGATGAAATCGGATTGTTCAAAAGCAATTCAGCGAACAATACCCGTGTTGTTATTCGCAATCAAACTGGTGATATGAACATTGGCACCGGGAGTGTTTACAAGTACGGCTATCTCTGGTCGAGTACCGGAAGAATATTTTTTGGAGATGATGGTAACCCTACCATGTGGATCCTTGGAACGAATAATGGTACTGTAGGTATTGGTACTGACGATACAAAGGGGTATAAACTCGGCGTAAACGGAAATGCCATTTTTAATAAAGTCGTAGTTAAACAATATCCTTGGGCTGATTATGTTTTTCAACCTGAATATCGCCTTCGACCACTTAGCGAAGTAGAACAATATATCAAAGAACATCATCACCTGCCTGAAGTAGTTTCTGCTGAAGAAGTGGAAAAGAACGGACTGGATGTAGGCGACAACCAGGCTACGCTTTTAAAGAAGATAGAGGAACTGACTTTGTATATGATAGATCAAAGTAAGAAACAGCAGGCGCTGGCAGACGAAGTAGCCGAATTAAAAAGAGAGAATAAAGAGTTGAAAGAATTGATGCCTAAGAAGAAATAATAATAAGTTAACCAGTTAACTTGTTAACACGTTAACTGGTCAACTTTTCAACTAGTCTCTATACCGTTGACTCTTCACCATTTCTGATAAATAATTTCGATACAAACTATACGACCGCGCATCGTAAAACACCGAGGCGCTGCCACGTCGGGCATATAACATCTCCTTCAGCATTTTCTCCAACTGTTCTTTTACCGGTTTGTCGTTATCGAGTTTGCGGTCCTCATCAACGGAAGTAAAGTCGTCGTTGTTAATGTCAATGGCATCT
>CBIMFG010000893.1:0-3134 GCA_966243125.1 uncultured Niastella sp. | reverse complement strand
TATTCAAAGCCCCGAAGAGGCCATTGAAACTGTATTGGCCGCTATTGAATCAGCCGGTTACAAAGCAGGGGATCAAATTGGTATTGCTATGGACGCAGCCAGCACCGAGATGTACGACGAAAAAAGCAACACCTATAAATTCTATAAAAGCTCAGGCAAAACCATCAGCAGTGATGAAATGGTTGCTTATTGGGCTGACTGGGTTAAAAAATACCCCATCGTTTCTATTGAAGATGGTATGGCTGAAGACGATTGGAATGGTTGGAAAAAGCTGACTGAAGCCATCGGCACCAAATGCCAGCTGGTTGGTGACGACCTGTTTGTAACCAACGTTAAACGCCTGCAGGAAGGTATTGACAAAGGTATTGCCAACAGTATTCTGGTTAAAGTAAACCAAATTGGTACAGTTACTGAAACCATCAATGCCGTACAACTGGCGCAAACAAATGGTTATACGTCTATTATGAGCCACCGCAGCGGTGAAACTGAAGATACTACTATCGCTGACCTGGCCGTAGCCTTAAACTGCGGACAAATTAAAACTGGTTCTGCAAGCCGTAGCGACCGGTTAGCTAAATACAACCAACTGCTTCGTATTGAAGAAGCGCTGGGTGAAAACGCAATTTATCCAAAAGGAAGAATTAAATTTGGTAAATAAGCTGGTATAAAGTTTAAGGTGTAAGGTTTAAGGTTATCCTCATTTCGAGCTAATAACTAAAATCTTACACCTTATACTATAGCTTTCGAAAGCATAGGGTTTAGAAATAATAAGGATGCCTGAATGATGGGGTTCTACCTTAAACCTTATACTTTATACCTTAAACAAATGACTTGAAACTACTCAAAAACATACCTGTACCAGGTTGGCTTAAGAATAAGTACTTTCTCACCGCCCTGGTGTTTACAGTATGGCTGCTGTTCTTTGACGACCGCGACATTATTACTACTCACTTCAAGTACCACAATGAGCTGAAAGGGCTGGAAAAAAGCCGTGATTACTATCTGCAACAGATAGATACCACCAAAAAAGAGCTGGAAGGCCTGAAACAAAGCCCCGACAAGCTGGAAAAATATGCCCGCGAAAAATACCTCATGAAGAAGGACAATGAAGATTTGTTCATATCACCTGAATAAGTAGTTTCGGCCTCCGCTATTGCATCATTCACCGCCTTTTTATATCTTGTTATCGAATTGTCACATTCCTATCCAATCTCCTGCACAATAAGAGAAACCTAATATCGTTTTATAACACGGACGGACTCCGAAATTGACTCTTTCGGAATTTTTATAAGGACATAAATGGTTTGCCTATGACTATTCTCTTTACACCGGAGGACCTTTTACGCTATTTGTACAAAGAAACCTCGCCGGCAATGAATGCGGCTATTGAAGCTGCATTGGACGAAGACTGGACGCTTCGCGAAAAATTAGAGGTTTTGAAAGCCTCTGCCAGAAACCTGGACAAGATCGTTGAATCTCCCAGAATGGAAGTTATTATGAATGTCTTGCAATACGCCCGTGAAACGGTGACTGCAACTGCTTAAAGCTTCCGGCAGAAAACAAGTACACCCAATAATGTAACAATCATTGGGCTACATTAATCCACTCCCTTAATTTCGCAGTCATTCTAAGTGAAAGAATGACAAGAAAACAACGTTACCAGTACGTAATCGACTATTTTTTGCATCATGCACCCGATGCGGAAACAGAGTTGCTGTATGATAATCCCTACCAGCTATTGGTGGCGGTAATTCTGTCGGCACAATGTACCGACAAGCGGGTTAACATGACTACACCGGCTATTTTTGAAAAATATCCGGACGCGGCCAGTTTATCAAAAGCCACTTTTGATGAACTGTTCCCGTTAATAAGAAGTATCTCATACCCCAATAACAAAACCAAACACCTGATTGGGATGGCCCAAAAACTTCAAACGGAGTTTAATGGGCAGGTTCCGCTTACGGTTGATGAACTGGTTACGCTCCCCGGCGTAGGCAGAAAAACGGCTAATGTCATTACCTCGGTGGTTGATCAGCAGCCCAATATGGCGGTAGATACCCACGTGTTTCGCGTGGCGGCACGCATTGGCCTCACCCTGAACGCCAAAACACCCCTGGCTGCCGAAAAACAACTCATACAACACATTCCCAAAGAACTGGTGCATATTGCCCACCACTGGCTTATTTTACATGGCAGGTATGTTTGCGTTGCCCGCAATCCCAAATGCGACAAATGCGGCATTACGTCGGTATGCAAATACTTTCAACAGGTGGTTTCTAAGAAGCAATAAATGAAACCCGGAAGGAAAAGATAATTCCCGATGGGAAATGCCTTTTCCCTCTTGGAAATGAAATAACCAAAAGTTGATTGTTGTTCCTAATTTGGTAAGCGGTGAAACCAAAACTTGAAACCTGGAACCTGGAACCAGGAACTTGAAACTCCATTGTAGACGATTTTCCACACCACATATAACAGTCTATTGATATACAATTCCCTGCTGCCCATGGCACTAGATTTTGAAATATAACTGGTGAGCCATTCTGATTTTTTATGCTTTATAGAACTACTTGTTTGTTATGCCTTTTTATTATTCTCATAAACAACCATTGCACCACATCTGACAATGGCGATCATGCATATAAAAGTCCCGATGGCTACGACCTCAATAAGCCTTTCACAATAAAACTACCAGTGGAACTGGATGAGGTAAGTGGACTGGCCTTTTATGCAAAAGATACCAGTGTATTTGCCGTGGGTGATGAATTTGGCTGGCTGTATAAGATCCCATTAACCGCAGGCAGACCAATAAATAAATGGAAGTTTTCTTCCGAGGGCGATTATGAAGACCTCGTTATGGTCGACAAGGTTTTTTATGTATTGAAAAGCAATGGCAATATAACCACGTTTACCTTTGATGATCACAACCAGATACTCAGCGAGCAGCAGCAATTCCCCGTTTCAGGCAACGAATTCGAGATCCTGTACTACGATCCGCACCACTACAAACTCATTTTGCTTTGTAAAGACTGTGAAACAGATAAAAAGAAAGCCCTTACTGCTTTCTGGTTCGACCTGCTGCATAAACGTTTCGACGACTCCTCTTCCATCAATGTAACCGCCATTGCCAACATGAT
>CBIMFG010000892.1:0-3137 GCA_966243125.1 uncultured Niastella sp. | reverse complement strand
AAATGGGTTTGAAAGACAAAGCCCTTACAGAAAGCGACTATCGCCAGTTAATACTTGACGAATACACCTTCTTAAAAAGACCTGTGGTTTTTGTAAATGACCAGATCTTTGTAGGCAGCGAAAAGAAAAACGTTGAAGCGTTAAAGAAGGCTTTAAGTTGAACCGTTTTTTAACAGGGACATCCGCAGCGCCTCAAAGTTTATTACATTCACTTTAACCAAACCCGGTTTTCCGGTGTAGTCAATAGCTGAACTATAGGTATAGTGTTCAGGACTGCTAACTATTCCATCGCGGATGGGATTTTCGTGAATGTACAATACCCGTTCGTGCAGTTTATATACCTGCTTAAAGTCGATGTAAGAAGGATTGGTGCAGGTTTGCCACAGTTGAAATTTCTCAATTTTTTTAAGGCTGAGGCTACAGCTTTCAAATCGTTGTAACATCCATGACCGGCGCAGGTCGGGTTCAATATCAATAGCCTCCAGTATTTTAGTAGTAGTATATCTTTTGAATTCCTTTTCTATCATAGCAAGGCCCGAACCATCCTGGGCCCGAGCCAGCAAATGCATATGATTGGTCATTAAGACCCAGCTGTATATCGTGAACTTCTTTGTTTCAACACAATAGTTTAATGCGTCAACAACGATCTGTTTATAAGTTGGTCTTATAAACACATCAATCCAATCAACTACATTAAATGTCAGGTAAGAGCAATCCTGCAGATTCAGACCCTGGTTTTTGTTTTTATTGATCATAGGAGCATTGATTTATCAATGATCATTAATAAATAAGTTAACGAATAATAAAACCATGCTGTTGATTTTGGCTCCGGGCGCGGTGTTGCTTACAATCAGACCTAAATATTTAGCAGAGACAAGGAGATGTAATATACTAAATGTTGTTTATAAAACGACCCAATGTTAATGCCGGTTCAGGAATAATAAATGCTTTAACGATATCGCTGGGTTTGACATAAAAAGAGCATGCCCCGCCAATTTATGAGTTTTAAACTGACCGGTATTCCTTTGCAGGCAATCGGGTGAACGGAATTTTAGCGGAATGTTATTGCCAGGGCGCCAGCTTTACGCGTTGCTGGGGATGGGCACTGCTATAAAAATAATGATGTGGATCATCAACCAACCTGGTAGTAACCGGCATATTCACTACAGTTGACACATGATGAGTAAACAACTCGTTGCTGTCCAATACAACGGGGTGGTTACCAAATTGCCAGAAGTGATGTTCCGCATCCTGCTGATAGCGGTTGCTGTAATAATGAAACAATCGCATCATCCATTCCTTTCGCTTTTCTTCCGGATTTTCTGAAATTGACTTCAGCACCTGTTTAGCAGTACCATTTTTAAACTCCCTTAAAATAGTAGAGATGTGCTTTTTCTTTGAAGAAGCAATAAGGGTAATGTAGCTGGGCATTAGCACGTATTCATAAACATGAAGGTTTTTGTTGTCAATACAATGGTTTAGGTTGTCAATTAAAATTTCGCAATAAGCGTGGTTGGTGAAAACGTCTATCCAGCCAGACACACTTAAGGTTACGTAATAAGAGCCGAAGGGCGGGGGTTTTTCGTACATTCATATAAGGTAGTAAAGTTTTGGCATTTATTCGCTCAAGTATAAGTTCTTTATAAGAAATTAATTTTATTTTGATACGGATCAACTATTAATTATTCCAATTCAATGACTTAAACCCATAAAAATCGTTTTTTTCCTTGCTGCCGCGTGTTAGCGTTACATCACGTACTTGTCGAGCCGGTTCATACTTCGTCGACTAAAACTTCTAATCAGTTTTTAATCTTTTTGTCTACCATTACCAGCATTCTACCATAGCCCGTAATCATATCAGCCACTTTACAATTTGGCAGGCGTGCCTGTACAATAGCTTTACAGAGTTCATCAATTCATATACAGTAAAGCACTTAGTCATGAAAAAACAATTACTGGTAACACTGATTACCAGCCTGCTATTTCAGGCCAGTATTTTTGCTCAAAGCAAAGGCGCTCCACAAGGAGTATCTGAAAAAGGATGGTGGGTGATTGAAAGCAATATTCACACGCCCAAAAAGAACATCGTTTATTTTTATAACAACGATGGTACCCTGGTTTATAAAGAAAAGATCGATGGCATCCGCATTAATCCAGCCCGCAAAACCACCCGCCTTCAATTGAAACAGGTGCTGGAGTCGGCGGTGGTTACCTGGGAGAAAGAACACCAGGTTACAGAAGATAAAGCCCTGGTTGCAAATAGCCTCCGGAAAAAATAGATGCTCAAAGTTGACGAGTTGACCAGTTGATCAGTTAACTGGTCAACTTTTTAACTGGTCAACCACTCCTACCACCATCCATCCCTCCCCAATCACTTTTGTCGACGAAAAAAAGCAGTACAGCGATATTAACACAGCCCGGCGCCCATTTAAGCGCAACGAAATGTAATTTTAGGATATGCAACCCACCGAAAAATATCCTTTTATATTTTCTGATGCACGCAAGTACCGCATAAGGCGACATTTGGCGTTTTGGACGTTTTGGTGGATCGTGCAAGGCATTCTGTATTCGGTAATTGGTTATTCAGGTGAACCCGCTTATTACATACGGCTGGCAAACTCCACTACAGAATCGCTTTTTTACATGGTTGCCCATATGGCCCTGGCATATGCGCTCATGTACTTTGTAATTCCGCGGTACCTGCTAAAACAGCAATACTGGCTTACAGCTATGTGGGTCCTTATTTGCTTTTTAGGGGCTGCTGTAATATCCACCATTTTATCGGCTACTATTATTCCTGAAATAGAACAGTGGTTCCTGCACAACCCGGCCAGCGAGAACAATCTGCGTATGCGGGCCAAAGCGCGGGTGCACCTGTCACTAATGGCCGGTTTGCGGGGCGGCATTACCATCGGGGGCATTGCAGCTTCCATTAAATTAATGAAACACTGGTATGTGAAGGAACAACGCAACCTGCAGTTACAAAAAGAAAATGTGGAAGCTCAACTGCAGCTGCTAAAAGCCCAGGTACATCCGCATTTTTTATTCAACACGCTTAATAACATTTACTCACATACGCAAAACACGGCGCCGGTAGCCTCGCAACTGGTAATGGGTTTGTCGGATATGCTGCGGTT